>JAQIBQ010000260.1 GCA_027859005.1 Prolixibacteraceae bacterium
GTCCGGAACAAGATTCGTTCACTATTCAAAAACTAAAACATAAAAAAACCCATTGACCTCACGGCCAATAGGTTTAATTTGCCTATTATTATAACTAAACTTTACTTTTTAAAAGGTAAATACCAATTTTCCTCATTTTCAAGATGGGTTTTTACTTTTTCTGCGATGTTTTTATTGGTATATTTTGCAGCAACTTTATCGGCAAGGTAAGAAGTACCTCTACGGCGTGCAATACGCATTAAGTCGAACCAACGCTTACCTTCAAAGGCTAGTTCACATGCTCGTTCTTCAATAATAAAATCTTCAATAGTTAACATTTGATCCGCACCTTCGGGAACTGTTCGAGGAGCTAAGCTAACACGACCACGAACACCCATTCCATTAGCCCAGTTAGTGAAATCGTGATGGCCATCATTTAAAATATCAAGTGCAATATCGAATTCTCCCACTCTATTGTATGCTTCAGCAAGTAGAAGATGAATATCTGTAGCTCGGTATAAAATAATATCAGAACTTAAAGAAACAGATTGGTCATTGTTGTATTTATTAACTACAAGATCTTCGTCTTTTTGATAATAAGTGTAAGAATCGCCTCTGAAACGATCTCCTTCTTTACCATTGATCCCAATTTGTGTATTAAAATAGTTTAAACAAATGTCACTTGGTTTAGCCAAATAGTCAAACTCATAGCTGTACCACATTTCAAGAGTATTTGGTTGATTATTAACAAATGAATAGGGGATTGCTGCCATAACTTCTGAAGTTCTATAGAATGAACTTAAAAATATGTCAAACCATCTATCTTTACTATAAATACTTGATAATTTGTACATAGACACGAGATTCTCAAATCCTTCAATAGCCATTTGCAAATACGTAATCGCATTGGTATAGTCTTGTTTTTCCAAATATATTTCACCTATTAATGCTTTATTGTACATAGTGAGATTGCCAATATCGAAAAAATCGATATCTAAATAAGGCAATAGGTCATTAATCAAAGTGTCGAGTACAGCTTCTCTGGATATGTAAGTTATATCTTCAGGTGAATAGGATGAAAGGTTATTTTTAAAGTAAGCAACCTCACCATAAAGACGGCCTAAATTGAAATAACACCATGATCTTAATCCAATTAAATTTCCTTTGTAAATTTTTACGTCAATTTCTTTCATATCCCGATCTGTATAAATGATACTGTCGATATATTGCAATGCTTCATTTGTATTCACAATTGCTTTATAAAAATCAGACGGATCGAAATTTGGATTGTCAAGAGTTAGTACATGGTTATATGTATTCTCAATGTTTATATCGGCGTTTGCTGTTGGTGTTGCAAGATCTGCTAATAATTCATTGTTGAAAATCATATGTGGAACTACATCTTTTAGCACGGCTAATGGAGCCATTGTTGATATATCAGCTTCGATTTTTGAATTGTAGTGCTGATCAGGAGTTATTCTATCACTTGGAATCTCGTTGAAAAAATCATCGGAGCAAGATGTTGAGAATAGAATAGCTACTGATAGTAAACAAATCCATTTAACTATATTTTTCATGTTGTACTATTTACTGAATTAAATATTTAAATCGTTTATAGCATATCAAATTGATATTCTTTTATTTGATATCCAGTTGTTTATAAGCCCAGTTTAATCCCAAGGACAAATGTTTTCGGTTGAGGCATCTTACCATAATCACTACCTAAATACAAGGGATTATTGATATACATAAATTCTGGATCTAAGCCAGAATAAGGACTAAGAGTTAACAGATTTGTTGCGGTTGCATAAAATGTTAGATTCTCAAAAAATTGTGAATTCGAAGGATATTTATAACTAACTGTAAGGTTACTTAAACGTAAATAATCTCCTTTTTCAATCCAACGATCTGAAAATACATTATTACCGTATGGATCTCCAACTGAAACCCGAGGTATATCTGTGTTTGTATTGTCTGTCGACCAACGGTTCAGAACTTCTTTTTGTTGGTTGTGCCCAAGCTCCATTGATTGCCCTAAGCGATTAACATGACTATAAATGTCGTTTCCTCCATTATAGGTCATGTCTGCTTTTATTTCAAAATTACCATATTCAATTGAAGTAAATAAACCTCCATAAAGCTTGGCCAAAGGGTTTCCAATAACTGTTTTATCCAAATCGTTGATGATATTATTATTATCTCTATCAACAAAACGAATATCTCCTGCTTGTCCCTTTACACCATTCGGACCAACATAGTTTGATGCCTCACTATTATCCTTGAATATTCCATTGGTCTCGTATCCATAAAACGAATATAAAGGAGATCCTTCTTGAGTAATTGTTTGTATGCTATTAACATTGTGTACAATTTTGTCCATTCCATCAAATATGAAATCTAATGAACTTACCTTGTTATTTACCAATGTTGCAGTACCGCCAATCATCCAATTTATTTTACCTAATTTTTTATGATAATTGAATTGAAATTCAAATCCGGAATTAACCAACACACCGCCGTTGTTATAATAATTTGTATATCCGAAAGCGGGAGCTAGTTCTTGTTCAATTATGAGATTATTAACCGTTGAATAGAAATAATTAGCCGATAGGTTCAGCGTTTGTCCAAGAAGTGATAGATCAGCACCAAAATCGAAATTGCTTTGTTTTTCAATTTCCATATCCGGATTCGGTATCGATTCACGCGCTACAAGGTTTATTGCATTTATTCTAACACCTTTGTAGTACAAATTACTATAATCATACATGTAGTTATTTATATTACCTGTTTGGCTAAATGATGCTTTTAGTTTTAGATCATTAATCCAATCTTGATCGGAGAGGATTGGTTCCGATGAAACTCTCCAGGCTCCACTTAACGAAGGATAAAAGTTCGTTCTGGAATTTTTATTGATTACTGAAGTTACATCGTACGATAAAGCTGTTGACAAGTAATACTTGTCTTGCATATTATAATCAGCACTAGCATAGTACGAAACCCATTTTACAGCTCTTGTTTCACCACCAACGGTTCTTAATTCTCTGTTATAAGCACCTTGACCTAAGCTTTTAAAATCGTCGGTAACTGAATTTAAATCGGTAGCATCGTCGTAGCCAATTATATTATTCATGTACCTGTGGCCAACTTTTAGATTCAAGAAGTTTTTATCATTAAAAGATTTTGTATAGTTAAGTTGGTTGTGGTTTTGTGTTGAGCGAAACTCATTTACTGAGGCTCTACTTGAGTTGTAGGCCGAATCAATTTTAGTAAGGCCAACATCTGGTATAAATATATTGTCTCTTGAATTATTGAAATCAATTCCAACAAATGTTGATAAACTCAAGTTATTGGTAAACGCATAAATTGCTTTAACCGAAGTAATGAAATGGTAGTTACGGTTATTGGCTGAAACATTTTGTACAATGGCGCCGGGGTTACTAACATTAAAAGCACCTATGTCATCAATAAATTCCAATTCTTTTCCATTATTGTCAAATTTCATTGTTGTCAATAATGGCGATTTCCATTGGGCAGCTAAAATAGCATTGGATGAAGTGTTTGGTCCTTGTTCCATTAAGTATGAATCGGCAAGAGATACTTTTGTGTTTGGCAAAATTGTGAATTTGTCGGAGATATTTACTTTCCCATTTATTCTTACATTAAACCTGTCGTAATGAGTGTTTTTTAGAATTCCATCGTGCATTAAATATCCAGTTGAGATGTTATAAGTTGCAATATCATCACCTCCTTTTAAATACATGTGGTATTTTTGAATTACACCTATTTGATAGATTTCATCTTGCCAATTAGTATTGTTATTATAGCGGTAATAGTCTTCTGATTTTTCAGGTGCATTCATATATGGATACATGCTGTTAACTTGGTCTTTTGATAATCCTAATTGACCAATTTGTTCATTTAACAGGTTTTGAAATCCTTTTCTATTTAACAGGGATTGTTGTTTTGGTGCAAAAGCAATACCGCCATAGGCATTGAAAACAATACTACTACTTGCTCCCTTTTTTTGTTCCAAATTCACATAAATAAGACCGTTTGAACCATTAGACCCCATATAGGAATTTGCATCGTTTAATACCGAAACACTTTCAACGTCATTTATATCTACAATATCAAAAGGGTTATGACTAAAACCCTCAATAACACTATTGTTTCCATAGTTAATCGGGTGAATCATTCCATCAATCATTACAAGTGGATCGTTGCTACCATAAAGAGAAGAAAGACCACGTATGTTAATGAATGATTTGCTGCCTGGCATTCCCGATCCACTAATTATTTGAGTTCCCATTAATCTACCTTGTAATGCTTGTTCTAAGGAGCTTACCGATTTTTGATTCAAATCTTGAGCTGTAATGTAAGAACAAGTTACTGTTAAATCTCGATTCGAAATATTGCCAAGTGGAAGTGCAATATCGTCATCGAGAGAGGAGTACTTATTTTTTACCATGTAAATAGTATGCATGGTTTTTCCGTTTAAGCGTAAAACTCTGGTTGTATAACCTGGTAGTTGGACAACAACGGAAGCATTTAAATCGGAAACATTTATTTCAAATTCACCTTTCTCATTTGAGGAAATGTTCTCACCTGAGATTGAAATAAATGCAGATTCAAGAGGTAAATTACTCCCCGATTCTTTAACAATACCTGATACCTTAGTCTCATTTTGCGCATAAGTTGAGATTGCAAATGCTAAACTGAGAACCAGAAATAATACAATTGATTTTAATATATTTCTTATCATTTTGATCATTTTTGTTAAATGAAATATTAAATTTTTGGTTTAAATGTAAGTCTGTCCCACATAATTGTTCCTGGATATACAGTAACCAACTTTACAACATGTTCTTGAGTAGTAGTCCAATTTACGTCACATATTTTTTCATCTACAAATGGGCCATCGTATCCATTTAGTTCAATAACCTTGTCAATTTTAACTCCATCGATATAGAATACAATATTTGCACGGTTTCCTCCTTTTTTAAAGTATCCGGTAACTTCATAATGACCACGGGCAATTCTAGGTAAAGTAACCTCAAGTGTCCAATACCCTTCAGACATTACCAAACAATCTTCATTTATAAAACCTGTACCTTGTGCTTTGCACCAATACTGAAGATAATCTCCGGTCCATTTTATATTGGCAAAACCATTCTCTCCATCGTAAAAATTTCTAACAGTTCCGCTTTCAGCATAACCTTCAAGTTCCTGGAATTCGGGGAAAGTAGTAGTGTCGAACTGATATTCCATTGGTTCAGGGTTTTGTGGTGGTAATAATTGATTGATACCATGTATAACTCCATTTTTAGAAGGAATATTTGAATATTTCTCGATTAGTGTTGTGTATATTGAATCCGTTTCAGATGAATTTATTGAAAACTCAGAACCAACTTCGAAGTATATATAATTATTACGGGATATAATATAATATAAACCATCTTCAATATTCGACATATAGAAGGTATTTTCCAAGCAATGATATTCCATATAGTCATGGAACCCATTATCGGTTTCATCTAATTCACCAACTTGGTTGTTGTATTTATCTATTAGGTCGTTTACATTGAAAATGCCGTTAGCATTAAATACCGAATCGGGTACAGCAAGAATAGTATATCTTACACGCGCTATGCCTTGTCCGTATGGAATTTGAACAATGTCAAGCGTATCACTTAGCCCTGCTATTTTCAATGCTTCACTAAAGATTGAATACTCTTCTAATTCTTTAATTGTAGTGAAAATTCCTTTTGTTACAGGATCAATTACATTATCGATGCGATGAACAATACCATTGGCAACAATGATATCTCTGTCGGTTATATATGATCTTTTATTAATCACAATTTCAGTACCAGGAAGCTCTGATACTAGGTAATCTCCAAGTGCATTTTTTTCACTTAAACTACCTAGTCCCATGTCAGAGGTTGATATTTGGGCACTGATAATATGATTTCGCATTAAGTCAGATAATTCTTCTTTTGTGAAATCAAGGTATGAATTTTTACCTTTTTCTTTATAATAGGCTTTGAATGCTTCATTGTCGGGCAAGAACAATGTGAAAGGTCCACGAGTACTTAATATTCCTGATAAATTAGTTTCCAGGGCAAGCTCATAAAATTCGCTATAGGATACAGAATCGTCCGCAATGTATTGCATTATTTGTTTTAGTTCATCCGGAATCTCAACTTCATCAGGTTCTTTATTGCATTGTACCAAAAGAAAACCTAGTACACCTATAAGAAGAATTTTTAGATAGTTTTTATGTTTATATAAGTATTTCATAATTTTCTCTTTTAACGATCGTAATATGGGTTTTGAACTAAATTCGGATTATGATCCAATTCACTTGTAGGAATTGGCAGATAGTAGCTCATAGTATCGAGAATTTTTGATCTCAATATTGGTTTTTGCTTTACATCGGCATTTGTTAACACCATTTGTATTATAAGTTGTTTATTCTCAAAATCGTTTCGTTTGGCAAAACGAAGAATATCAAACCATCTTTTTCCTTCAAGTGAAAATTCTTTTGCACGTTGATCCAAAATAACATTTCTGAATGTTGTAATGTCGGCTCCAATTGTTAACGTAGGTTGAAGTGCTCTTTCCAATATTTGATTGATGTAAACAATCGATTCTGAGAAATTACCTAATTCGGCCAAAGCTTCAGCTTTATTTAGCAAAATATCGGCAAATCGGTAATATATCATATTCGCATCGCGTTCAGCGGAGGTTCTTTTAACTCTTGGGCTGGTTATGCTCTTATATTGGTATTTTGAAAGAGGATTGGGTTTGCCTTGCCTTATGTCGGTTACATTATATAATTCTCTAGCTTTTGGCGTTAATGATACTTTAGTTCCACCAACTGGTGGAACCATACTAACATTAAACGGGTTTTCTTCAAATTCATAAGTATCGTTGAATTGAATTTCGTAAATGCTTTCGGGTGCATTGCCTGGATAATAAAGGTTAAACCATTCCATAGAACTCTGCAACTGAAATTTGCCTGAATTAATTATTTCATCGCACGTTGCTATGCACTTTTCATATTGCTCACTCCATAAATACACATCGGCTAATAAGGCATTTATTGAATGATAATTAGCACGACCTTTAAACATTTCTGGTACGTTTGCATATTCGTTTTTGTAAGCAGTTTCTTTTGCGGTTATTAAATCAATTTCAATCTGCTTTATTATTTCGGATTCAGTGTTTTTAGAAACTGAGAAACTTACTGTATCGGTGTTTGACGCTTGTATTACCAAGGGTACTTCTTTCCATATTCGAACCAAATCGAAGTAGGATTTAGAGCGTATAAACAATGCTTCGGCTTCATACGCTTTTTCAGTTTTTTCATCAAAGGTTTCGTCTAAAGGAAGTACATCTTTTGCCAAAACGAGAATGGTATTGGCAAGGTTAATTGCATTGTACCATTTTTCCCACTTAATGCTCCCATTTGAAGGCTGAATATCCGATTTTGCGATGCTATTATAACCAGCAAATTCAGATCCACTTAGTACAATCATATCGGCACGTAATTCACCCCAAATCCATAAGTCTCTACTGCATTCACGGCTGGCATCGTACATTGCTGATACAACTGCAGCAACATCTTCCTTTTTTTGCCAGAATTCTTGTTTTACCAGGCTATTTTCAGGTTCTAAGTCAAGCCATCCAACACACGAAACTGATCCAATAAGTAGTAAAGTTATTGTCAGGAATTTTATATGTTTTGTAATTTCTTTCATCTTGTTTTTATTTAAGTTTAAAACTTAATGTTTAATCCCATGGTAATTCTCCTACCAGGAGGAGTTCTACTATTATCTTTTGGAATTTCAATTGGATTACCGAATCCAACTTCAGGGTCTTGACCTGTATAATTTGTCCAGGTGAATAAATTATAGGCCGTACTAAAGATTTTAATATCCCGAACATTTAGTTTTTTACATACTTTGCTACTTAAATTGTAGGAGATTGACATTGTTTTTAAACGTAAAAACGAAGCCTCTTCAACAAATCGGCTTGATCCAAGATAATTATACCCTTTCCCGTACAAAGCTCGTGGGATTTCGGTCACATCACCTGGGCTTCTCCAGCGTCTGTTGGTAGCTTTACTTTGGTTGTCGTGGCCTCGCATGTTTTCTGTACCAATACGAGTTCCATTAATAATATCCTGCCCAAGTCGGTAATATAAAAATAAGTTAAATGTTATGTTTTTGTATTGAATGCGAGGACCAATACCACCCATAAGCTTAGGGTTGTAGTCACCAAGCTTTACAACATCCAATTCATCAATTACTCCATCGTAGTTTTGATCAACATATTTTGCATCACCTGCTTCGAATTCATAGCCAGATGCATGCTGCATCATCAATTTTTCGGTTCCATCAATATTATAAACAGCATTACCATCTTTATCTTTAACTACAACATCGTCAGCATCAACATAAGCTCCAACATATTCATATCCAGTAAAGTTTCCTAGTGGAGTTCCTGGCTCAATTTTGGTTCCATAAACACCATTGTTTTCCATATTGTAGGTTTCCAATGAAATATTCTCAGGCAAGCTTAATACAATGTTTTCATTGTGAGAAATATTAAAGTTTGTGCTTATTTTCCAGTTTTTGTTTTGTAAGAAAGTTGCATCAATCATTAACTCCCATCCCTGATTCATCATTTCACCACCGTTTTGGTTAATTGCAGTAAAACCTGCCGTTGTTGGAATTTTTGAATCCTTTAAGTACAAATCGTGAGTTAGTTTTTGATAAACGTCAAATTCAATATTCAATTTGTAATTGAAAGCAAAAAATGAAAGGCCAGGACTAAATTGTTCAATAGTTTCCCAACGGAGGCTTGTCAATTCAATTCCATCGGGTCGAACACCTGAAATACCCATATACCCATACTGAGCACTTGCACTATAGGTATTATAATAAAGGTAGTTTCCGTCGGGCATATTACCTGATAAACCCCAACTTCCACGAATTTTAAAGTCGTCGATAAAATGTAATCTGGCCATAAATGGTTCTTCAGAGATTCTCCAGGCCATTGTTGCCATTGGAAAATATCCAAATCGACTTTCTTTACTCAATTTAGAGCTTCCCTCGTATCTTAACCCCGTCGAAACTAAATAGCGATCTTTAAATTTGTAATTAGCACTCACGTAAGTACCCATAGAGCGACTTTTAGATGACTTTGTTCCAAATTGATTCAAAAGTATATTTCCAGCAGCATCTCTTAAGTATGGCGAAGCAGATAAACTGGTTTGTTTACTAAATTCTCTTTCATTTGATGATTCAGTTTCCAATAATGCTAAAAGCACCAATTCATGATCGTTACCAAGCATTGGGGTATATACCACTTTATTGTTGGTATTAATTCGCGAAGTTTTCGAATAGGTTTCGATTGAGCGATTGGTAAGCGTACTTTGATAAACATATCCAATGGCTTCGAAAGGAATAAATGATGCAGTATTATTGTCAAAAATATCGAAGGTTATTGTTCCATCGTAATAAAGGTTTGGTAGCATTTTGTACTTAATACCAAATGCGGCCCTCGTGTTGTCTCGTAACGATCGGCTTGTTGCTTGATTTGCATAGGCAACAGGATTATACATATTTGCACCTGTTCCTTGAATAGTTTCGATAGGCGTGAAATATGAACCAAGTATATTTCCTAATGTATCTCTTTCATAAACCGACATATTAGGCATTTTTCTGTAGGCTATTCCTCGTACCCCTCCAAAAAGATATGGATCAGGAATTGATTGCTGATCGTAACGTGTGAACATGATATCGGTTCTGAATTGGAGCTTTGTTGAAATATCGTAATCGAGCGATGTACTAATGTTAATTTTTTTAAGCCCGGTTTCAATTGTTGTTCCTTGTTCGTCGGTATAACCAACAGACATTTTATATCGTGATTTTTCACCTCCACCACGTACTGAAAAACTTTGGTCGAGTACATGCCCAATTTGAGTTATTTCATCGATCCAATTTGTATTTTGGTTGAAATTATGGTAGTTGTCCCATGTAGGATCAAAATCTATTTCATAAGTTTCGTTTTCTTCAAACCAAGTTCCTGCATCGTTATTGAAATGTGCTTCTTTAATTAGGCGAGCATATCCTGCTCCATCTAACATTGGAATTGGATCGGGTTCTTTTGAAAGAGTAAACTTTGAATTGTACTCAAATATAGGTTTAGACTTTATCCCCCTTTTTGTTTTAATCATTAAAACCCCATTTGAGGCTTTACTTCCATAAATGGCAGTTGAAGCAGCATCTTTCAATACTTCAATCGATTCAATATCTTCAGGGCTTACGTCAATTAAGTTACCAAACTTTTCAATATCGGCACTGGCAAAATCAAAACCAGAAGCAATAGAAGAATTGTAAGGAATTCCATTTACCACAATCAAAGGTTCGTTATTTGCATTTAAGGTTGCAGTTCCTCTAATTCGAATATTTAATCCTGCACCAGGATCGCCAGAAACAGCAGTAATGTCAACATTACTTATACGACCTTGCAACATTTCTTCAACAGTAGTTGTTTGTGCAACTTTTAGATCTTCAAATTCAAGCCGACTAATTGCAGTAGCACGGTCTCTAATGGCAATAACACCATCGTTACCCATTTTTTCGCCGGTAATAATAATTTCATCGAGGCCAGTACTCTCTTCTTCAAGAACAATATTGAAAGTCGTTTTATTACTGATATTAATAACTTGAACTTTGTATCCAATAAAGGAAACCTGTATTTTAGCATTAACTGAGGTTGCTTTAAACGAAAAGTTTCCATTAAAATCGGTTGTAGTACCTGTGACGTACCTTCCATTTTCGTCAATTTCAACAATATTTACACCAACAATAGATTCATCGTTATTGTCTTTAACTGAGCCGTTTATAATTATTGTTTGAGCAAAGGTGTAATTTGAAATACATACGAAAAAGACAAGCAATGCAGCGTATATTATTTTTGTATATTTCTTCATAAGAATTCTTTAACTCCTGGTTATTAATTTAATAGCACATTGTCGATTTTATGTAAAACTCCTAAGCGAACAAGTTTGTTTGCTGAATTATGATCTACATCAACATTGTTTCCAGTGCGATCAACAATTCTTAAATTTTTATAAGAGTTTTCAATATCAATAGGTGCATAATAAGTTTTAGTGGTAATACTTGAGTCTTTTTTTGCGGTGTAGAATGTTCCATTCAAAACACCATCATCAAAAATGACATCTTCCTTCACAAAGTGATAGAGTAAAAAATTCTGTAATTCAAGATTATCTTCAGGAATTAACCCATTATTACGTGCTGTAGTAATGGCATCGTTAGTTGGAGCAAAAACTGTCCAGAAATCGAATTGATTTAAGGATGTCATCCTAGGGTAAGGAATCTCTGTCGTTTCATCTATTACTGTATCGGCAAGGCCTGATATGAAAAGTAAATTGAAGAATTCAGATAAATTCTCATCATTTCCAATAAATCTTACAGGATCGTACTTAGGAGATATAATGGCTTTGTCGAGTGTGTAAAATCGACCATTATCTCCATCTTTCGAGCTCAAAATAGTAGCGTAGTTATCAATTTCTTGATTTCCTCCACCTTGAAGTTTATTATTTTTATAATAGATATAATTTCCTGAACTCATTTTGGTAAATCCTTCACCTGAGAAATCAACTTGAGAACCACCTGGGTTATCTGTTTTCAAATGGTCGCTAACGAATGATTTTACATCTACATATTCCATGTAGCTCCATGTGTTATCTTCCTTCAGACTTTCAAGCTGTTTTCGGGGTTTATAATAACGAATGCCTCCTTCAAGCAAACCTTCATTCGTTGGTGCAAAAATTGTAACATTCAATTCAGGAGAAGTTACTGATGCAACTAATCTCGCATTATTTATACCATATAGAAATGTGGTATACTTATTATCGAAAAATACAGGACTTATTGTACTTTCAAATGCACGGGGAGGGTAAAATTTATTCATTACATATAAAGGCCCGTTACTTAAAAATTCAACTTCGTCAACATCAGTATAAGGATCGATTGCAATATAGTCACCATAATAATTTACAAACGATCGTTCAATTTTTGAAGGGATATCAAAAGAAGAGGTTATACATGATTGTACTAAAAATACAAGACTTATTTCTGGAATACTATCTATTGAGCTAAATTGGTTTAAAAAGGTAGTATTAATATATTGCTCTAGGATTTCATTATTAGGCAAATACAGAGAGAAGGTACTTCTTCTGTCATATGGCGGCTGGCTAGATGGTCCTATTTCAGCTGCAATATTGCTAATTTGACTATAGTCTTTTCTGTACAATGCAGTTTTGTCGGCATCATCTTCATATTCGCCTGTAAAAGAGTAAATTGCAAAACGTTGAATTAGGTCATAAAAAGCACTGTATTTATCTTGATTGTTTTTAAGATATTCTTCAATACTTGGTATTTCAGGAACTACTCTGTCTAAGTAATAAACAAATCCGTTCGAGCATTTCACTTCAGCTTTAACAATATTTGCATTGTACCATTGTAAACCACTCCATTCGGTCTCAGGGAAAAAATATGTGTAATCTAAACCATTAGGAGCACCATTGTATTCTTCGAAAAATTCGGTTGAGAATAAAGGAACTTTTTTCTCTTGTCCTTTGATTTTTAGTTTCTCACCTTTGAATTCTTCAAAGTACCTTACTTCGTCGTAATAATCACTTGATTTACTTCTTGTGTTAAGTCTAAAAAGTAAAGCTCCTAATTCACTATTCGCCTCTTGCCATCCACCATGCCAATAGGAATAGTCATAAATCAATTGCTGTCGTGAACGAGGAGTGTTTAATACATTTAACGTGAAAAGCTGGAGCGCTTGTTGTTCTGACAGTTGACCTACAGAATCAATCCCAACACTCTTAAAATAAGCATTAAATGAGCTGTCGCTAGCTGCAAAAACAGTGAAAAGTCCTTTTTCAATAGATTCTTCATAGCCAGCTTTCCTAATTAGATTGAGCAATATTGTATAATCTCCCTCTTTCTCCAGAGTTTCAATAATTGATCCTCCCAACCATGGTGGATCTGCATAAGGATCAAATTGCTCTTTACAATTTGAGAGAATAAACATTAATGCAATAATCAAAAGAAAATTTGCAAAAAAATTAATAAATTTCATATTGTTATTATTAGGTTTAGTTAGTATCAAATAAGCTTCTGAAAATGCACTCGTATTCTTTGAAATAAAATATTTCTAAAAAAGTTGCGTTGCAAAAACTTTAGCTCAACCAAAAGAAGAAAACAAAGAAGACTTAGAGTTTAGAAATTAGATATTCATTTTTTAATATTAGATATTATCATTTTTCGTGTTTGTGTTTTATTTCTTATCTAAGGGGACTCATTAAAAAAGCACTTTTAGAGTTCTAATTATCAGTGCAATGCCAGAAGCTTTTTAAGTCTGGCGAAAAAATTATATGCATTGCCATGTCTATCCAAAAAATTGCAGCTCTTATTTTACTATTTTGCTTTTGTGTGCTATCTGTGCTACCGTTTTGCCAACAATACTGATAAAGCCGTTCATGTTTCTGACAATGAAGGCAAAGGCAACTTTACTCTAATTTGCTCAACTCAGGCTGCTACACTGATTATTAATTAAACTGATTTTACTGGACTTATCAGGGCATTTGGCGATTTACTAGAAGGTATTTTCAATGTGTTGGCTAAATAACCTGAACTTATTATGGACAATTTAACTGCTGCAAAAAATGTGATTATTGCAGGTGCCTTAGGGAAAAGTGCACTCATTTATAAACTGGTAGCACAAAATATGATTGACCCAAAAGAACTGGAAGTGAAATGGAAAAAATTCATTATAAAAACAGTAAAGAACCCCATGCCAGGCATCGAAAGTGCATTGGTGATTGCTGGTAGCTACAAGCGGGGAACCATTTATGGTATTTATGATCTTTCTGAACAAATTGGAGTTTCACCTTGGTGCTAGTATGCCGATTGGTGGTCAATATCAGTAGGTGATCACATTAAAATAAAACAATCGAAACATAAAATTGGACAAATAGGCCAACACGCCCTAAAGCTTTTGGATGATCGACACTGGTATTGTCTTTCAAAAATTTGTAATTGATGCCGGTGGATTAAAATCAACTTATTTAGGAGCACCTGAGAGTG
>JAQIBQ010000276.1 GCA_027859005.1 Prolixibacteraceae bacterium
CAATAGAGCAAAAGAATCATTAAAGCAAAATTTAAATAAATAAAATCATGGAAAACTCAGAATTACAAAAAATCTGGAAAACAATTGACAATGAAATTAATCCTAAATCCAAGGATGAATTAAGTTTGCTTTTAAAATCAAAAGCTAAACAAACTCTAAATAAGTTCATTGTCATTTTAAGCACTTCTATTTTAACAAGTGTCGGTTTGATTATTTTTTTGTTAATAACTGCAATGAGACGACAGGACGATTTAATATATTTAATCAACAATGCTGTACTTGGATTACTTGTGATTACATCCCTTATCTCAGGAGTTTTATCATGGTATAAAATACGGAATAACAAATTCAGTCTTTCTTTAAAAGATTGGTTAAATGAAAGAATTAGCCTGCTTTCTAAATGGTTAACAGGGAGATTCAGCAAACTTTATCTGTTTATAATCCCAATACTTTATGTTTTAACTGTATTGTCAATTCACGTTTATTTTGAAAACAAATCTTTTATTGAGGTCTTAAATACTGAGGAATCTATTATAGGTCTTATTGTCGCTGCTCCAATTGGTCTTTTTGCGTCATTCTTTACTGTCAGGAAAATTCGTCGGTATCAAATACAAAATCTTAATTTTCTCAAAGATTTGTACGGTCGTCTTTGCAATGTGCGCTAACATCGTTATATCTACCATTAACTCTCTCTATCACCTAACCGATCCGTCAATAAGTGAATGTTTTATGTTCGGGTATCCATTTTTCGCAAGCATTTAAAATAGCGGCTGCGAAGTTTTGAATTTACATTTCAAATATAACAAAAATTTCAGATTTGAATTTGGGCAATCAATTTTTTCAAAAACTGACTGACTTGCAGCATCAATAGATGGTAAAATTATATCGGCTTGTAAAAGTTCAGTTCTTAACTTCTGATTATAAAATAAAGTCCCGTTTGTTAAAACGGCTGTTTTTATGTGAGGATAATTTTCCTTAACAAATTTCAGAACATCTCCGATTTTGTTATTGAGTGTCGGTTCTCCCGAACCCGAGAATGTAATGTAATCGATTTTAGGTTTAGCACTCATAAACTGCTTTAATTCAGCAATTACCTGATGGTATTTTACGTACTCCATCCTATCGGGAGTACGTAAAATGGTTTTACCTACTTCACAATAAACACAATTTAAAGAGCATACTTTTTTGGGAATCAGATCTATTCCCAGCGACATCCCCAATCGGCGAGAAGGAACAGGTCTAAAAAGATGTTTATACATTATTCTATATTTATCTATATTTATCTATTTCGTTTTCAATAATTTGTCAAAATTATGATTTTAATTTTAAAATTATTTGTTTGTCATCTCCCTTTCCGCATCCATCTTAAATAACGAATTTTTTTTGCGCCTGGAAGATAGCTTGTATTATTAGTACTAACTGACCGAACATCCTCAATGGAATAAAATGCTTTGGGATTAAAATGGTTTAAAACACCAATAACCTGGTGTACAATTTTCCGTTTGGTAACTACGAAAATAACATGAACCAAACCATTTTTTCCTTCAGCATCAATTGCCGTAGCTCCAAAACCTTTCTCCCTGAGGTTATTGATCAGATGGCTGGCATCAGCATTGGTAATAATACGAATGAGTTGTGTACCAATCGCTAGTTTTTCTTCTACCAATAGCCCAACATAATTGCCTACAGCAAATCCTAATGCATAGGCAATGTAGGTTGCAAAATTATCCAAATTTGCCATAATCCGGGTAATGGCCATAAGCCAGATAAAAATCTCGAAAAAACCAAGTATGGGTGCCACTATTTTGTTGCCCCTTGTAACAAAGACAATGCGAAGGGTATCCATGGTAACATCTGTTACTCTTGCAAGAAAGATTAATAAAGGTAACAGACCGTAAATAAACCAGTTAGAATCGATAAAAGCAGCGTCCATAATACTATATTTTTAGATAAAAAGCATTTAATAACATGAATAACAAAGGCACTATCCGTTTACACTTTATTGCTTTTTCATTCAGCAATTCTTCCCCGACCACCTCCAGCTCCATGGCCCTTGCTCTGACAATTACCGCTGTGGTTTTCTAATTTTGTTATGAGTTCTATTTTTTTTATTTATAAGCTTTGTCTAAAAAGGACGAATTGTCGTTTTATAGTCTCCGGATGGCTTTTAGACTGAACTCGTTTATGTTTTCAATATAGCAAGCTCTTGCTGCAAACTTATATTGTCTTTTGCAGCAAGGGCTTCATATTTTGTTATTCTTCTTTCATATTTCACAATATTTTGTTGGCCATAATTTCATAGGCTTTTATCAACGGATATTGTCAATCTGTTGCGAAATTGTTCACAGCTTCTGCCACACTTGTAATAATGCCCGTTTCATAGTTACTAAACAACGTGATACAATGGTGCGGCAAGCCTATTCATGGAATTTACAACATTCTTTCATGAACCGCATCGATCAACGGGAGCGCATGACCGAAGGGCTATAAACGAAATGGATTTCAGCAAATCTCGTAAAAAAGGTCAATGCAGACTTATTACGTTCCAATGCTTCTTATCCTCGAGAATTTTAGTAGCCAAATGTTTACATTAATCAAGTGTCAAATCCACAATTTCAGCTTTACGCGCATTCTTGTTTACTGAATCAATCCCCTGGTCTCTACCTTGTTTTGATGAGTACATTTGACTTGTGCCAATAATTTGAGTATTTGCAGCGGTCAGGTTAAAATATGGACTTCCATCTGTAGCTGTTTCCTCTTTAAACATTTTCTTATCAACACTATTGGTCTTAACAGACTCAATTCCGTTTTTGCAAGCCTCTTTTGATGAATAACCCTGACTTGTCATAATAACTAAGCCATTTGATGCTTTAAGATTAAACATAAAGCTTTGGTCTGCTCTTTTTGTAATTTCAAATTTCTCCATTGTGTATTGTTTTTATGTGAGTTAAAATAATGATAGCCTTATATTTCAATGTTCAATTGCCTTATCGTCAAATATGAATTCTCAGGATAACTGGTTAATATTCTTTCAATGCATATTGGTGATTGGTTTTACCAATATCGACTAATTAAAAACTGATATTCCAAAAATTATTATAGTAAATTTAAGCACTTTAGTTTTTAAAAATATTATACAATTTTGAAACAGGTTGCTTCGGTGAGATCATAAACTCGGTTCATCTTTGGTAAATTTGATGATTACGCCAGATTTTTTACACAGATTTTTATTGCAAAGAATACGCTACCTAAGCTCATGTTTTTAGGTTTTAATGCTTATTCAATGAATTATAAAATAGAGCTCTGGAACACAGAGTTCTATTTTATAATCTGAAAATCAGCATATTATAGCAAAATTATAATGATGACAATCAATAATACAGTACCTCCACCAATATAAAAGTATCCATGACCATTACGCATCTCATTTTTTATGCTTTTACTTTCCTTTCTAAGTTCACGTTTTTCTGAACTGGTCATGTTCGATTTATCCATGTTCTTAATTTCTTCCACTCGATTAGATAGGCGGCTCATTTCTTCAGCAGACAATCTATTTTCTACTGTTGCCTTAGGTTTTAAATCGGACTTACTTGCAAATACGGTTGTGGCACCCAATGTGAGAATCATCATGAATGCAATAATAATTAACTTTTTCATTTTGTTTAATTTTAATTAATAAATATAAAGTTATGGTATTGAGTATTTTATAATGTTACACTATTCTGATAATATGTTGTATCATTTACATTTTAATGATCTTTCAAACGTCCGGTAAGTTTTTTCAGGGAAGTTTTCAATTTATCTATAGCACCCAATAAAGCCTGATCGTGGGTATTTGCGTGGTTGGTAACTGCGATTGGTTTCATGCCAGCAAGTCGGGCCTCCAGCATGCAGCGTTTATCGTTAACTCCGTCTTTGTTGCCATCTTCGTCCGACAAATGAACTTCCACCCTTGTTATCTGTTCGTTGAACCTGCTTAGTTCTTCAGATATTAAAGAAGTTGAAGAAGCTATTTTATCTTCGTGCAGTATTACATTTTTGTCTGTATTAAATTGAATTTGCATTTTATTTATGGTTTTAATTAATAGCTAAATATTGCTCCAAGTCCTGTTTCTGAAGGCATTTTTCCGATTGGAAGCACCATTACCTGTTTCCAGATTTGTTACTTTGACAGCAATAATCGTATCAACTCGTCCTTCAACTGCCGCTACAGCAACTTCTTTGTAGTCATCGCTTCCTTTGCCATTTGCTCTTGCCTGCTCAAATCGGGTCCCATGCTGTCAAGTTTCAGGTTATATTTGGGTTTCATTATTTCCCAGGCCATATTGGCCATTTGATCCGGTGAAACGGACGAAGGATTTATTGAAATTCCATTTGTGAGCAATAATGGGTTTTTATTTACCTTCTGAAAAAGATTGTGGTGTTCAGGTAAAGCAGCTAGTATAAGAGGCCAACCTGAAGATTTCGAATGGTACTCGTAAATTGTATCCGCTACCACTCGGAAAAACCGTTCAGTTTCTTTTTCAGTTTCGTCATTGTTGCCTCCATGCCCGTGGTGCATGGATGAACTTTCACCTCCAGAACCATCATAAGATGCCACGGTTGTATGTTTGTCTGTCAATTCATCCCAAGTCGGTTTTCGAAAAGGAGGTTAACTTTATTTGTGATATTTATTTTGAAAGAACAAGGTCAGTAGTTTTAAGCATGCGTGTGTTATACAATTCTTTAAAAAAGTTGCATAATTCACACATTTGCGTTTCTATTTCTCAAATAAAAGCAATACAAAGAAGAAGTATCGTTGGAGAAAAATGGCTTTTATGATTTTGCCAAAGGTTAGGCTTAGTGTGTCGTGGCAAAAACAAACCTGACGGACAGACGGACAGACGGACAGATGTGCCTTTAAGGGCAGGCACTAAAATTGTTTAAAAAGTGTACGGTGGTGGGAAAAAAATATTGGATTGATCTCGAAAGTTTTAGGATTGTCAGTTTTCTAGTCCTGTCAAGAAAAAAAGATTAGTTAGTGCCAGCACGAAAACTACCTGCTTTTCTGAGTGCTTGATTTGAAAAGTTCAAGTTCAAGGCTTGGCCTTTCTGAAAATCAAGGCGTTTACTTTCGTAAATAACTGTTTTCAG
>JAQIBQ010000331.1 GCA_027859005.1 Prolixibacteraceae bacterium
AAATAAAAACATAGGAACCTATTTGCTAGGAATGCCAATTTGAATACTTTTCAACCTTTTTAACTATTGCAATTGGCCCATTGGTTCTTCTATTCTATATAATCAGTTATATTTGTTGGGAATCGGAGTAAACTGTAACAATTGATGTTTTTCAGCGTCGATTTTAGATGAAATATATTCCAAATAAAAACAAAAATTAGCCATTGTGAAGAATTATAAATTAGTGAACAATATTATTGGTTGGGGCGTGTTTCTCATCTCTTTAGTTGTGTATCTTTTAACCATTGAACCTACCGTTAGTTTTTGGGATTGTGGTGAGTTTATTGCATCATCATACAAATTACAGGTTGGTCATCCACCAGGTGCACCATTTTTTCAATTGGAACAAAAAGTATTTTCGCTGTTGGCACCGGCAACCGATAAAGTAGCCTTATTAATGAATGCATTTTCTGCATTAGTTAGTGCCTTAACTATCTTGTTTTTGTATTGGACAATTGTGCGTTTGGCCGAACGGTTTAAATCGAATGCCAATACCAAACAAAATCAAATTTTAATTATTTCAGCAGGTGTAATTGGTGCTTTATCCTTTGCATTTACCGATAGTTTTTGGTTTTCAGCAGTTGAAGCAGAAGCCTATGCTTTCTCTTCTTTATTTACTGCGATTGTTTTTTGGGCAATTCTGAAATGGGAGCAGGTAGCCGATCAACCGTATTCCAATCGGTGGATCATTTTTATTGCCTACATGGTTGGATTATCGATTGGTGTTCACCTTTTAAATTTATTAGCCATACCAGCCATTGCTTACATTTGGTATTTCAAAAAATACAAAGCAACTCGTAATGGGGTAATTGCTACTTTGTTTATTTCTGCTGTTACCATTGCATTTATTATGTATGGTTTGGTGCAGGGAACCCCAACTATTGCACAAAAATTCGAAGTTCTTTTTGTGAATTCATTCGGTTTGCCTTACAATTCAGGAATGCTATTTTTCATTGTATTATTGATTGGTGCATTGGTAGGTTTGGTTGTTTATTCACACAAAAAAAACAAACCAATTTTGAACCTTGTTGCCATGTCGGTACTGGTAATATACATTGGTTTTGGTTCGTATGCTATGCTTATGGTTCGTTCTTCGGCAAATCCTCCAATGGATGAGAATAATCCCGAGAATACTTACATGTTAATGAAGTATTTGAACCGATCGCAATATGGGAAAACGCCACTTTTAAAAGGAAATTATTTTAATGCACCTGCAGTTTCTATTGAAAAAGGAAAGCCGGTTTATTTCCCCAAAGATGGAAAATATAGAAAGTCAGAAGGATCGCCCGAATATAAATTCGATAGTCGTTTTGAAACTATCTTTCCACGAATGTATAGCGGACAAGACAACCATATTCAAGGTTACAAAATGTGGGGAAAAGTAAAAGGAAGGAAGGTGGATGTAAATGGAAAGACTGAATATGTTCCAACTTTTTCTGAGAACCTAAGGTATTTCTTTTCGTACCAGTTAAACCACATGTACATTCGCTATTTTATGTGGAATTTTTCTGGTCGGCAGAACGATAAACAGGGACATGGCGATGTGCTTAACGGCAATTGGTTAACAGGATTTGGTTTTATAGATCAAGCTCGAATAGGGCATTCAGGCGATCAGCCCTCAGCATTAAGCAATCCGAAAACGACCAACAAATATTTTATGCTTCCTTTTTTGTTGGGTTTAATTGGTCTCTTCTTTCAATACAAGCAAAATAAAAATGATTTTTGGGTAGTAATGCTTTTGTTTTTAATGACAGGAATTGCCATAGTTGCCTACCTTAATCAGTCTCCATATCAACCACGTGAACGTGATTATGCTTATGTTGGATCTTTTTATGCATTCGCCATTTGGATTGGGTTTGGAGTTATTGGGGTAGCTAATTATTTCGAAAAATACCTTAAAGGAAAAGCAGCCATTCCTGCTTTGCTTATAAGTTTAGTTGTTCCTGTTCTATTGTTGGCCGAAAATTACGACGATCACGATCGGTCAGGCAGGTACATGGCACGCGATATCGGAAAGAATTACCTGAATAGTTGTGATAAAAACGCCATTCTTTTTACATACGGCGATAACGATACTTTTCCTCTTTGGTATGCACAGGATGTAGAAAATGTTCGTCCCGATGTTCGCATTTGTAATGCAACCTTGTTAAATGGACCATGGTATATCGATCAAATGAAGAACAAGGTTTACGAGTCTGATCCATTGCCCATTCTTATGGGAAATGAGAAATATGAGAACGATGTTCGCAACACCATTTTTATGCGTCAGGATATTGATCGTCCGGTTGAGCTTTCAACTTTAATGAAGATGGCATTAAGCGATAACGAGCGTGCAAAATTGACCACTCAAGGCGGACGTAAATACAACTATTTTCCGACGAAACAGATTAAAATAACTGTTGATAAAGAACAGGTTTTAAAAACAGGAACCGTTTCAATTGATAAGGCACACCTTATTGAGGATTCAATTATTATCAACATTGAAACAAATTATTTAACGAAAAGCGATTTGGCCATTCTCAATTTATTGTCGAATAACAACTGGGAGCGTCCTATTTATTTCGATTTAAGTGTGGTGAATACAACTAATATTAAAATTGGTCAATACATTCAGCACGAAGGATTTGCTTACCGCTTTTTGCCAATAATGAATCCTCCAGGTCAACCTTCGATTGATACTGAAATTTTATACGATAGATTGATCAATAAATCGGTTTGGGGTAATTTAAGTGATCCAAGCATTTTGGTTGATTACAACCTGCATCGTACAATTGAGGTAATTCAAATAAAGAACAATTTCTATAGTTTATCCAGAGCATTGATTGATGAGGGTAATATAGAAAGGGCTACCGAAGTTATGAATAAGTTGTATTCTATTATTCCTTTAGGTAGATACTATACCAATTATTACGACGTGTTGATTGCATCGAGTTATTATCGAATAGATGATGTTGAATCGGCCGATCGTATAATTGAAGCTGTTGCAAATGAGTCGTTCGATAAAGTTGACTTTTATTTATCGTTAGGGAGCAACTATGTGTCACAATACCAGCGTCAAGCCAATCGTGAGATTAGTATTGCGCGCGAAGCAATTCGCATTTGCAAGCAGTCGGGAAGTGAAACTTTAAGTACAGAGCTAACCGGAAAATTGAATACCATTATTTCATTGTATGAAAATCTTTAAGTTTTAATAACTAAATATAAAGGCTGTTTCGGATTGATTTAGAAACAGCCTTTTCTTTACATAAGATTGGGATTGAAATCGAAAATTATACATATCGATGCAGTAGGAGAGGTAGCGCTTACACGACGAAAAGGGTCAAGGCGAATATCTGTAAGAGTTAAGTCCGATGGAATTGTTTCGGTCAATTATCCCTGGTTTGCGACTCAAGGTGAAGTATTGAATTTTTTGAAAAGCAATACCGTATGGATCAAGCACCAACAACAAAAAGTTGCGACTCAAAAAATAGTGTTTCATCTCAATCAGTTGATTCAAACAAAGTGGCATTCGATTAAAATTGTATCTGTTGAAGATGGAAAACTGCGTGCTGTAATTCAGCATGAAGAAGTTGTTATTACAGTTCCCTTAACTGAAGAAGTTACGACTGAAAAAGTGCAGCATTTTATACGAAAAATTGTAACTGAAATTTGTCGTAAAGAAGCCAAACAATTTTTGCCAGAGCGAGTAGGTCAATTGGCTATCCAATTTGGGTTTGAGTATCAAAAGGTGTTTATAAAGAATTTGAAAAGCAAATGGGGAAGTTGTTCTTCATTGGGTAACATTAACCTGAATTTGCACCTTATGCGATTGCCTTCGCACCTTATTGATTACATCATTCTACACGAACTTACGCATACCAAGCAAATGAATCATGGACCACAATTTTGGCAACTATTAAATGTAGTTACCGATGGAAATGCTCGTTTGTTAGACAAGCAAATGAAAACCCAGAGTAGAATTATATTGAAATAAATTAACGTCAGCTCGATATAAGGAAAAATAGTATACTATTGGAATTCAGATATTAAAAAGAATTCTTCGGCTATGGCAGAGATGACGAGTCAATTGTCAATAGAAAAAAGTCATTTATTGACTCTGTATTTAATTTTCCTAATGACCAATGACTCTAATGACCAAAAATAAATCATATAGTCGACTGTAAATAAAATACTAAGAGGAATGTTTAGGTCGAACTCACGTTAAGTTAGGGATGAGGAATGTACCAACAGTTCTTTTTCAAATCAACTCCACCCTTCATTTGTTCCTGTACAACCCTATCGATAATAAATACCCCTTTTTTAGCCATGTTTGTGAAATTATCAATTCCGTTGTTGGGGAAATTTTGTCGGGTACGGTGAATGTTAAACTCACTCGCAAATTTTCTATTGAAAGCTTTTTCAACTCCTTCTTTTCCCAACATAAATCCCAATATTCCTCCCCAAGTAGCAGTAGGATTATCAGAATCCCAACCACAAAGCGTCCCTATTTTAATGGTTTCAACCAAATCTCCTTCACCATAAAGCAAACTAACAATGCTCGAAGCAAAGTTGATTCCGGCAGCAAAGCAACCGTTGCAATACCTGTTTTGTGAAGTTATGTTGTAACCGTCTTCCTGTTCTACTTGGTAGCGAATGTAAATGGCATCACGAGCTTCTTCCCATGTTTTTCCTGATTCGTATTGCGCCATAACAAAATCGAACATTTTCGCAGAATATTCCTCGTTGGGCAAATGTTTTCTGGTTTGCTTGGCCATCCAAAGTATTTTTTCTTTCATGCGTCCTTCATGTTCAGTAGCCGAAGCCAAAGCATACATTACTACATAAAATTCGGCAATCCACTGAGCATTATTACGGGCAGTAGTTTGAATAGGAAGCTTGGCCATTTGAAGAGCAAGTTCCGGTTTTGTAGGTGCAAATAATCCAAATATTTCAGTGGTGAGCTGTGCGTCAATCATTTCGAATTCAGGATTGTTAACTGGGTTGCCTGTTTCAGGCGGAAGCATTCCTTGCTGCATCAAATCGAATGCTTTTTGGTTCGAAACCCATAAAAAGTTTTCTTCTTCGGCTTTGATGTGTTTTAGCCAACCGTTTCTGATTTGTTCAGGCGAAAGTAGACTTGTTTTATTGTTGTAAAGTAAATACTGATACATGTATTCGATGTCGGTATCGTCGTCGGCTCCCCAAACTTCACCTTCATCTTCAAAAACAAAGTCGATGTTGGTAGATAAATCACTGGGAACTCCTTCGCCCCAAATGCTAGGTTGGTCAAGTTTCCCCCAATTGTCTCGTGTATAGAAATCGCCTGTTTTCAGATCGCCAATGTTTCCAATTTTATCCATTTCTGTTATCAAGCCAGTCCAGTTGCCAATGCATTGTCCTAACCAAAAACCGTATAATTTATCTTTGTATGCTGAACGTGAAATTACCAAGTCCGTTGCCTGTTTTTTGTAGGCAGTATATTTGAGATTGGGATCTATAAGGTCTGTTTTAGGGCGTTGATTAGAACATGAGAATAGAATTAAAATAACTAATATCCCTGCAAACAGACAATAATAATTTTTCATCTTATAGCTTTATTTCTTTTTTTCAGCTCCTTCCACTACCACCACAATCTCTCCTTTTATTGTTTTCGATTTAAAATGTTCCAATACTTGGTTGACTGTTCCACGGTAATTCTCTTCGTATAGTTTCGATAACTCGCGACTTACACTCACAAAACGATTTTCACCAAAATGCTCTTTCAATTGCTCTAATAATTTTAGTAAACGATAAGGCGATTCGTAAAACACTATGGTACGTTGCTCTTCGGCTAATTCTAACAAGCGTTTTTGGCGCCCTTTTTTTTGTGGAAGAAAACCCTCGAAACAAAACTTGTCACAAGGCAAGCCTGAATTAACAAGTGCTGGAACAAATGCAGTAGCTCCGGGCAAGGTTTCTACTTTTACCTCCTTTTCTAAACAAGTTCGTGTTAACAAAAAACCAGGATCAGAAATTGCAGGAGTGCCTGCATATGATATCAAAGCAATGGTTTCGCCACCAAGAATTCGATCGGCAATGTGCTCAGAAGTTTTGTGTTCGTTAAAAGCGTGATGCGATTGTAGTTTTGTTTTTATTTCAAAATGCTTTAGCAATTTCGACGAAGTTCTTGTGTCTTCAGCTAAAATCGCATCGGCCTCTTTTAAAATTCGGATGGCTCTTAGGGTAATATCTTCAAGGTTTCCGATTGGAGTTGGTACAATATAAAGTTTTCCCATTTTATTAGTTTTCAAATCTCTTTTTAATCAATTCCATAAATTTAAAACTGGTCTCGTTTTTTTGCCATTCAAAGTTCTGCTCTAAATACTCAATTGCTTGAAGTATGCTCTCTGATTGATCGAGGGCATTGATTGCTTCGTTGAATTGTTCGGAGTTGTTGTTGAATAACTTACGTATGTATAGAAATTTATCGTTTAAACCTATGGCAGATTTTAAACTGGTGATAGGTTTGCCTTTAATTTTCGATTCTTGTTGTTTGCCAGATGCTAAGCGGTCGTGTAGTGAAGGTTCTTTTTTGAATTGTTCTCCTAATATTTTAGTGCTTTGGATATCGGGTTCAATCGTTTGTTCTTCTTTTATTGGTTCTTCAGGGTGCAGTTTTTGCTTTTCCTCTATTACTTCAACCGTTTCAAATTCAATTTCGGGATCAACTTGAAGGGTATTGTCACTTGTTGCTTTAATCTCTTCCTCTACTAAAATTTGTTCAAGTTCTTTTTCTTCTTCAACCTTAACCTCAGCCTTAAACTTCTCTTCATTCTCCGGTTCCACCTCTTTGCTTTCAATGGGTTTAGGATCCGAAATTTTATCTCGTTCTTCTTTAATTATCTCGTTATCTTTTTCTGATTGGATAAATTTGGATTCGGCTACTGGTGTTTTAATTTGTTTATTTTCAGTGCCACCAATTAATTCAAATTCTTGAAGCAATGTTTTGGCTTTCGATGTAGCAATTTCTATAAGAAGTTGTTCTGGATGTTCTTTATTTTGTAACGACTCAACAAGCTGCTTTAGTTCATCGATATCTTTTTTAATTAATTCCAATATTTGTTTATTGTCCATAATTCTTTGTTTCCAATTTTATATTCAGTTCGTTTTCTCGATGCCTTAAATTTTAATAATATGTAGTATATTCAAGGTTTCAAAATTTCATCCTTTTTCATATAGAACGAGGGAAAATTAATAGAATTGTAAATTTACTTTTTTTGCGTAATACTATCAGATGTTTCTTGAAAAAGATTTAAGTGGAAGACCTCAAAAAGGTTGGATTGAAGTGGTTTGTGGATCAATGTTCTCAGGGAAAACCGAAGAACTAATCCGTCGATTAAACCGTGCTAAAATTGCGAATCAGCGTGTTGAAATTTTTAAACCTGTAATTGATGTTCGTTATTCAGTTGAGGAGGTTGTTTCACATAACGAAAATGCAATTCGTTCAACACCTGTTGATACAGCTTCGAATATATTATTATTAATAGGCGATGTTGATGTGGTTGGGATTGATGAAGCTCAATTTTTTGAACCAGCAATTGTTGAGGTTTGCAATAAATTAGCCAACATGGGAATTCGTGTTATTGTGGCTGGATTAGACATGGACTTTCAAGGGAATCCCTTTGGCCCAATGCCTCAATTAGCCTCAATTGCTGAGTATGTTACTAAGGTTCATGCTATTTGTATGCGTTGTGGTAGTTTGGCTAATTTTTCTCATCGGTTGTCACCTGAAGAAAAATTGGTAGTTTTAGGGGAACGAAATGAATACGAACCACTTTGTAGAGAGTGTTATAACGAATCGATAAAATAAACTGTAATGACGATTATAACTAATATTTCAATTGCTAAAACTGTTAATGCAACCATTTTACAGGAAGTAGATGAATTAGCAATTACTTACCTTTCCACCGATTCCAGAACTATTGTTTCTGGAAAAGAAACCTTGTTTTTTGCATTGCTAACTGAAAGAAATAATGGTCATCAGTATATTCGTAAAGCTTATGAGAAAGGTGTTCGTAGTTTTGTAATTTCCAACGATAAGAAGAAGTTAGATAAATATCCCGAAGCAACATTTTTATTAGTTGAAGATACGTTGAAGGCACTTCAGTTGTTGGCTGCATCGCGTCGTGAATCTTTTAATGGAAATGTAATTGGAATAACCGGCAGCAACGGTAAAACCATTGTGAAAGAGTGGTTGAGTGAATTGCTTGTAGATGATTACAGTATTGTTCGTAGTCCTAAAAGTTACAATTCACAAGTTGGCGTTCCTCATTCGGTTTGGTTGTTAAACGATGAAGCTGATATGGCTTTTTTCGAAGCAGGTATTTCGCAACCCGGTGAAATGGAACGTTTAGAAAAAATTATTAAACCTCGATACGGAATTGTTACCAATATAGGCGAAGCACATCAGTCAAATTTTGAATCGTTACAGCAAAAAACAGTTGAAAAACTAAAGCTTTTCAAAGAATCGGAAGTAATAATTTATCGAAAGGATTTTTCTATAATTGATGAGGCTGTTCAGAAAATGGTTAAAGAATCGGGTGTTTGTCCGGTTAGTTGGTCAATGATGGACGAAACTGCCGATCTTTTTATTTATTTCGTTCAAAAAGTACCTGAAGGTTGTGGTATTATTGGCCAGGTAAAGGATAAACAA
>JAQIBQ010000452.1 GCA_027859005.1 Prolixibacteraceae bacterium
CTACAACATTTACTATGAAAAATCTAACTAAAACAATTACTTTTTTATTCTTCTTTTTTGTTTCAATCTCATCATTTTCTCAAGATCATCATGTGAGATTTGCGTTTATGGGTAACAGCATTACCATTGGTTCTTTTCTGGAGAATGCTTCTCAAGATTGTTATCCGTCTCAGGTTCAACTTTTATTAGATGAAATTTATGGCGATACATGTATTGTAGAAAATTTTGCAAATTCTGGAAGAACTATGTTGAAAAAAGGCGACTTCCCACTTTGGAATGAGATTCAGTTTTCTCAAAGTATGAATTTTGCTCCCGATATTGTTTTTATTCTCTTAGGAACGAACGACAGCAAGCCCTATAACTGGGACGACTATGGAGTTGAATTTCTCGATGATTATCAATCGATGATTGATACTTTTAAAGTAAGAAACCCACGTTGTAGATTCATTGTAAGTTATCCACCACCAGCGTTTAGCGGAGAATATGATATTCGGGATTCCGTTATTTTTAATGGTGTTTTGCCTGCGGTTGATGCAATCTTAGCTAATAATGAAGCTGAATTTATTGACTTTTATTACCCTTTACAAAATAGTTCAGACTTGTTCCCCGATGGAATACACCCAGACGAAGAAGGTGCAAGAATAATGGCACAAATGGTTGTCGATAAAATTGTTGAATCGGATATTATTCATAAAGTTGAAACAGGCTATACTTTTGTAACGAATATTTTGACTAGCTCTAAGTTAATTGCAAATGGATCAGAAGTTACCTTAAACTGGGAAACCAGAAATGCCGACTCTGTTTATTTCGACGATGTTTTGGTTGAAAACAATGAAAGTATTACAGTGAATCCAAGCGAAACGACAACTTATACTGTAAGAGCAGTTGGAGCAAAAAGTTCCGATGTAATGCAATTTGAACAAGCTGTTTATTCTCCAGTTTTAAATGAAATGAAAACTGATCCACGTTCAGCAAAAATAAATACGAACGATAATGTATTAATTACTGTTGCATTTATCGATCAGGAAAGAAACCCAATTGCCAATGAAACATTCGATTTAAGCTGGCGTATAATTCAAGGCGAGGGAGAATTGACCGATCAGAGTGGAAATACAATTGTGTTTGTAGCAAGCACTGAAAGTGATACGAAAATTGAAGTAAGTTCAGAAGGCGTTACAGCTGAGTCGAGGTTTATTGTTTCAAACCGAACAAGTGTTAATGATACCGACTTGAACAATACATTCAGTTTGTACCCTAATCCGGTAAACGATGTTCTTTATTTTACAAATTCTCAAAAAAAGCCATTCACTTATCAATTGATTAACAGTGCAGGAGAAATAGTAAAAAAAGGAATTGTAGCCGAAAATAAAATAGGAATGGGAAGCATTAGCTCAGGAGTATATTTTTTGGAAATTACTGTTGATAATCAGACAATGGTTAAGAAACTAATCAAGAATTGATAGCAGCTCTTCTTATGGAGTGGTGAAAATTCACGTTTTAAAATAATAATTATGTACGATAACAATAAAGGTTACTATTATTTGGGTATTTTTTATTTCGATAAAAAGGATAAACGAATAATTGTTCCAAAAGTGAATAAGGCATTTGGATGGACCATTAACTTTGCCCGGCCACAAGCTTATTTAGTACTACTTATACTCATATTGGCAGTTGTACTTTCAAATTATATTTAAAACAAAAACCCGTACAATACTGTTGCACGGGTTTAATTTTCCCCTTAAAAACTGTAAACAATCAATAACCGATTTTTACGGATCAGTTCAACTTTCGGGTTGAAAAATTTCCTTGAATTAAATATATTTTTTCTTTCTTTTTTTGTTGTGAACCGGATTGAACCAAAATTGTAAAATAAAATGAAGCGATACATTGCTTCGCAGACTAACTTTTTTATTCACAGATAGAAAATTAAAGGCGTTCATGAATTGTGCTACGCTCCAATTTCACGAGTTAGCAAAAAGCCCCCGGCTGCCATAAAATCTTTGTTCTCTTCTTTATGGAACCCAAGTTCGGCTGGGTGATCTATCCCGATTCCCGGATAGCTTCCCAGCCTCCCTATGGTTTCATTTTGAATCAAACAAATTTTTATGGAGGCCGATAGCATGGATTGTAAGCAGTTTGCTTATTCGCTTTTATAAAAAAAAACTCGAATAAATGTAGTAGACCATGAACAGCCTTTTTATTCATGCCAAATCTCTTTTCACAAAACACAGCAAGACCTTGCGGAAAGATTCATTTAGGTCTGTCGCTATATCTGTAGTTCTAACAAATTAATAAAAAATCATTCAAAAAGTGTAACCATCCGTAGTTGAAGAATGGCCTCCAAATAATATATTTTTAATTGAAGCAATACTTTAGAAAGACCGAAAAGCTTCGAGTTAGCGAGAAGATCGTTCGGCCGCACTTAAGTATTGTAAAGATTCAAAATATATTATTTGGCAGCCTTGATCTTGTTTGCTTACTTTATTGCATCAAGGCAATAAAGTAAGGCCGTCTGCAGGACAATGCAAAGTAAGCATACAATTGAAACAATTTAAATCCACCCTCATTATGAAGTGATCCATTTTTACCCTCATTCGTCAGTTATTAAACCCAATCTTCACTTAAAATCTCCCCCTTTATACTTACTATAATCTTTTTAACTGGAACATTTCTATAAGTCATTTGTTTGGCTTCTTTCACTAAATTTAGCAATCCTCCACAGCAAGGAACTTCCATCATCATTACCGTAATGGTATTTACTTTTGCATTGTCGATTAACATAGCCAATTTGTTAATGTAGCTTTCGGCACCCGAGTCGAGTTTAGGACAAGCAATAACCAAGCTTTTATTTTTTAACCATTCTGAATGAAAGTTACCCACTGTAAATGCACTACAATCAGAAGCTACTAATAAATCAGATTTTTGAAAGTAAGGTGCCATCGGATTAATTAAATGCAACTGAACAGGCCATTGTTTTAATTGTGACACTTGCTTTTGGGGTTCGCCTGATAAGTGTAAATTATCGGGTTCAAATACTACAGTTTGAGAGCTTGGGCATCCACCCGTAGCACATCCTTCTGCAGCCTTTGGCTTATTCTCGTGTACTTCGTCTATCACTTCGTTTAAATTAAATCCTAGATTTTCTTTATTATTTTGCAAGTAGGTCATTCCTTCTTTTAGAAATGCTGTTTCATTGTGTTCTCGTAAATGCTTCAAATGGGCAACAATAGTGTTCTTGCCTTTACTAACCATTTCTTTTATAACTTCAGTTTCGTTGTATGGTTGAGCTTCACGTTTTTCAATGGTAATAGCACCTTCGGGGCAATGTCCTAAACAAGCCCCCAAACCGTCGCACATTAAATCGCTTACTAAACGAGCTTTATTATCAATAATTTGTAAGGCACCTTCGTGGCAATTAGGAATACACAAGCCACAACCGTTACACAACTCTTCATCAATTTTAACTATTTCTCGTATCATGGTATCAATTTGAATAATTTCTGATACAAATCTAGCTTGGCTTACATCAAAAAGTTGTCACATTTGTTACATTTGAAAAAATAAGTGAAGAATGAGAGTAAGTTTATCAACAGTTTCAATTTTTAATGGGCTCGATGAAATTGCATTGAATGATATTCTTTCGCAAATAATATTTCAACGAAAAAGCTTCTCGGAAGGTGCTCTTGTTGTAAGCCAAGGAGAAGAATGTAATCGTTTAATGATATTAATTGAAGGAAAAGTAAAAGGTGAAATGTCTAGTCCTACAGGGAAAAGCTTAAAGATTGAAGACATGGAAGCTCCTTCGGTATTAGCGTCGGCCTTCTTATTTGGGCAAAATAATACATTTCCGGTTAATATTTTGGCCGAGACCGAAGTGAAGTTTATTGTAATTCCGAAAACTGAATTATTAAAACTTTTTCAAATAAGTGATCGGATTTTACAGAATTTTTTGTCTATGATTTCATCAAGGGCACAGTTCCTTTCTGAAAAACTCCGTTTTCATTCTTTTAAAGCCTTAAAAGCAAAATTGTCCTTTTATTTAATGAACGAATCGAGGCAACGAGAAATGTTTAAGCTTCGTCATTCTCAAAACGAATTATCAGAGTTGTTTGCTGTTGCTCGTCCGTCTGTTGGGCGTGCATTTATGCAACTTCAGGAAGATGGAATAATTGATGTAAGGTATAAACAAGTTCATATATTAAACAGAAGTAGCTTGGCTTTAGCCTGTAACGAATAAAAATAAGATCGATGAAATTAGTATTTGCGACCAACAATCAACATAAATTATACGAAGTAGAAAAAATGCTTGGCAATAAATTTGATTTGTTGAGTTTGAAAGATATTGAATGTGAAGAAGATATTCCTGAAACAAGTGAAACTCTTGAAGGGAATGCTTCACAAAAGGCTCAATACGTATATGAAAAATATGGTGTAAATTGTTTTGCTGATGATACTGGACTTGAAGTTGAAGCCTTAAATATGCAGCCTGGTGTTTATTCTGCAAGATATGCAGGGCCTCAAAGACAAGCTGAAGACAACATGCAAAAATTACTTTCTGAAATGAGTAAAATAAATAATAAGAATGCACGTTTTAGAACCGTAATATCGTTAATAATTGATGGCGAAGAAACACTTTTTGAAGGCATTGTTAATGGCGAAATATTAACTTCGCGTCATGGAGATGAAGGCTTTGGCTACGACCCAATTTTTAAACCATTAGGGCATTCAATATCTTTTGCACAAATGGAGTTAGACCAAAAAAATGAGATTAGCCACAGGGGTAGGGCAGTTGCTAAATTGACGGATTACCTTAGAAACTTGAACGTATAACGCTTTGTGCACAAACAAATATCTAGATGAAACATTTTTACCTTATTTCATTACTTACACTGGTCTCATTATCAGCTTGGTCTCAAGAATCAACACGAGTTTGGGAATATCATTTATCGAAAGTGAGAACTTACGAAGTAGTGAGGGGAAACCAAAAAATATTCTTTCTTTCAGAAGGTGGGATATTCTACTACGATCAAAAAGACAGCAGAATAAATACAATTACAAAAATTGATGGATTATCGGGATCCGATTTTAGCGGGATAGAGTACAGCCAAGAAACCAATAGTTTGGTGGTTTTCTACCAAAGTTCAATGGTTGATATTTATTTAGAAAACGGTCAAATTATACCTATATCTGATATCAAAAGGAAAAATATTTCAGGCAATAAATCGATATACAGTGCGACATGTTATAACGATTTGTGCTATCTCTCTTGTGGTTTTGGGATTGTAGTTCTTGACCTTGTTAAACATGAGATTAAAGATTCATTCATTATTGGAAACGATGGTAATTACGAAGCCGTTTATGATATTGTTGTCGATAATAACAGCATTTATGCAGCAACATCGAAAGGAATAAAATTTGGAAATTTAGATGGTTCAAATTTACTTGACTTTTCAAACTGGGAATATATCGAGCACAAAATTTTAAAAAAATACCCTTATAAATTTCTCACTACAGGTTTTGATCGTATATGGGCAATTTACGACGATGAAGAATGGTCAGTTGATCGTGCTGTTAGTAAACATGATGAAGATGTATGGTATTATGAGCATTCTAACTATCGAAAAATAAATAGTATATACTTACATGGACGCAGGCAAGTTGTTACAGGAATGTTAAACGAATCTGAGAGGGAGAATGCAATTACAATTTATGATGGAAGTGGGAATTCTCCTGATCAGGTGTTACATTATTTTTTTAGCGACGTAAGTGTTACTCCTTTTGGAACCGATACCATTCCAATTGATCCACGCGATGCAATTGTAGATGCAGAAGGAATTGTTTGGATTGCAGATTACAACTATGGCGCAATTCGATATGAAAATGGATCATTTACAACATTAAATCCTGGAGGACCAATTGATAATGGAGCTTTCAAAATGCATTTTTCAGGTGAAAAATTGTGGGTCACAGGTGGGGGATATAATAAGTCGTGGGATCAATTGGGGAATCATGCATTGTTTCAAAGTTATGTTTTTACCGAAAATAATTGGGAACCTTTCAATAAGTATACCGTTCCAATGCTTATCGATTTTAAAGATGTAATTCAAGTTCTACCTACACGAGGAGATCCAAATAGATTTTATGTGGCAACTTGGGGTGGAGGAATTATTGAATTCGACAACAGTAAAGAACCAATTGTTCACAACGAAACTAATTCATCATTGATTAATATTAGTCCCGGAAATTACTACACTCGTATTGGTGGAATGGATTTCGATTCAAACGGAAATCTTTGGGTTAGTAACTCCGAAGTTGAAAAGTGTATTCACATGCGTAAACCAGGTATTAATGGAGAATGGCTTGCTTTTGAAACACCTGAAATAGCATACAACTACAAGGTAGGAAAAATACTAGTTACTCAAGACGATAATATTTGGATGATAGTACCTCGCGAGAAAACCGCTGGTTTATATGTGATGAGTAACGATGGAAAGCAGAAGAAACAACTTGATGTAATCCGAGAGTTTGACAATACAGAAGATCAAGTATACGATACTAAAAACAATGTTTTTGATATAGTAGAAGATAACGACGGTAACATTTGGGTTGGTACTTCCAAAGGGATTGCAATTTATCAATATCCCGATCAGGTTTTTGTTCGTGATCCAATGTATGCTAGGCAAACCAGTATTGATGTTGGCGATAATAATTATCATCCACTCTTACAAAATCAAACCGTTACGGCCATTGCTATAGATGGCGGTAATCGAAAATGGTGTGGAACTAAAAGGTCTGGAATATACCTTATTTCTGCAAACGGAACTGAAGAGTTGGAGCACTTTACAACCGAAAATTCTAAGTTGATTTCCGATGGAATTGTAAGTTTGGAATACGATGGTGTAAATGGAATCTTATACGTAGGTACTGATAGAGGTTTGGTTTCTTTTCATACCGAGTCGAAACAAGCATTTCCTGTTTTTACGAATGTTTATGCTTATCCTAATCCTGTAAGAAGTGGACATAATGGAGATATCTATATTACTGGAATGATGGAAGACACAAATGTGAAAATTACAACTGTAAGCGGGCAATTAGTTTTCGAGACAACTTCAGTTGGAGGACAAGCTACTTGGGATGGACGCGACATTGCAGGACGAAAAGTTCATACTGGTGTTTACATTGTTTTTTGTGCCTCGAAAGATGGTCAGGAATCTGCAGTTACAAAAATTCTATTTATCCGATGATTGAAAAATCACGTGCGATTGTTTTACACCACTTAAAGTATTCCGAAACTAGTGTGATTGCCACTCTTTATACCGAAGCTTTTGGTCGACAATCATACATGATTAATGGCATACGTAGTTCAAAATCGAAAACAAAAATGGGCTTATTACAACCCCTTTTTTTGTTAGATGTAGAAGCCTACCATAAACCTGGACGAGAGATACAACGTTTGAAGGAATTTAGAATTAGTCAATTATACACAAGTATCCCTTTCGATATTTTTAAAAGTACTATGGCCATGTTTATGGCAGAAATGATGGATAAGGTACTACGAAGCGAAGAAACCGATAATTCATTGTTTGATTTCATTTATCATTCGTTCTTATTTTTTGATTCAATTGAGAAGGGTGCAGCAAATTTTCACTTGTGGTTTTTAATTCGAATGATCGGTTTCCTAGGTTATCAGTTTGAAAATAATTATTCTCAGACGAATGTATTTTTCGATTTGAAAGCAGGGAATTTTGTACCTCAAAGACCACTTTACCCTGCTACACCAAACACCGAAGAGTCTGAAATAATTGCTCAACTCATTAAAATGAAAGCTGAAGAAATTCAAGATTTTAAAATGAGTGGCGAGACAAGAGCTCGAATTCTACATCTATTACTGGAATGCTATTCCATACATTTTGAGGGGATTGGCACTATTAATTCATTAAAAGTTCTTCAGGAAATATTTCATTAAATATTTTGTTTGATTCTTTTAGAGGAAAAAGTATTTTAGGAAGAAGATAAAATACTAATTCAGTTGTGTAAACTAGCGACTGATGTATACTGCTTTCCACATTTATTCTTGATAGAAATACAAAAACACGATAATCACTTACAAGATCATTTTTCAGTAAATTGAGAAAAATGAATTCTAGTACAATATTATTTAATGTTTGCCGACTATAGAAGTATAGCAATTTAAACGCATCAATGTCATCACAACAAAAACACATAGCTGAAACATACATTGCTGAAAAGCATAAATTGAAAGGTTTTGTTCGAAAAAGAGTGAATACAAATGAGGACGCAGAAGACATCGTCCACGATGTCTTTATGAGCTTAACCGACGGTTTTGATGATATTTTAAATTTGACCAGTATTATTTCGTGGATTTATTCGGTGGCTAGAAATAAAATTATCGATTTCAACAGGAAGAAGAAAACGATACTTATTGAAGATCAATTAAAAGGTAAAAGGGACGAAGAAGAAGTCCTCAACTTATCAGATATATTACCGTCTCTTGACACTTTGCCTGATGAACAGATGTTTAATGATTTAATATGGGAACAAGTGCAACAATGTCTCGAATTATTGCCTCAAAATCAGAAAGAGGTTTTTGTTTTGCACGAATTGGAAGGTTATAGCTTTCAGCAGATAGCCGAAATTACAGGAAAAAGTGTGAATACATTATTAAGTAGAAAGCGATATGCGGTACTTTTCTTAAAAGAAGAATTAGAAGAATTATTTGAAATTATTAATACCTAAAATTAGAATCATGAGAACACATAAAAAAGCTTATTTCATTGCAAAAGGAATATTATTTGGAGCAGTAGCAGGAACTGCTTTTACATTTGCTTTACTGCTACTTTGGAACTGGTTAATGCCATTAATATTTGGTTTAGGTATACTTACTTTTTGGCAAGCATTAGGATTATTTGCATTATCTAAGATTTTATTTGGAAGTGGAGGACATCATTCTGGTAGTTCATATTACAAATACAATCGTGAAAAGTACTGGAAAGAAAAATTCAAAGAGAAAATTGATTTTGCAAAGATGCACCATGGTGACTTTAGAAGACCTGATCCCGAATAGAACTGGATTCCAATTTAACTTTTAATACATAAAAAAAGAGCTTACCGTTTGGCAAGCTCTTTTTTGTATAGTAGTTCGTTCGTTTATTGTTTAATTATTTTAAAGTTAGCTACATTTTGTGAGCCATTATTTACAATAACCATATATAAACCTGCTGGTTGATTATTTAAAGTAGCTCTTTGTTTAGTAGAACTTGCTTTAAATGTTAATACAACATTTCCATTTGTATTAAAAATTTTAACCGTATTTCCTTCTGCAACACCGTCTATTACAAATGCACCAGAAGTTGGATTTGGATATATTTTCAATGATTCTCCATCGAAAGTTGAAATACCAGTTATGTCGATAACAACCCTATAGATATTAGTAATGATACCATTTTCGGAAGTAACAATTACTTTGAAGTCGTCATTCATATTGCCTGTAGAAACAAGGTTGCCATCTGCATCAACAAGTACGAATGTTGCACCTATCGAAATTGAAATTTCACTTAAGAATTCTTCAACAGTTGTAGTAGGAACTGGACCATCAACACGAAGTCCTTGTTGGTTTACTGTCCATACTTCACTGAATAAACTAGCATTGTATCTTGCTTCAAAGTCGCTGTACATTTCAAGAGTATAAACTCTTTGTGTTGTACCATCTTGAGCCGTCACAACTATTATGTCATCTTCGTAAACAGAACCCTGTTCTCTTATTTGACCTGCATTGTTTTCTAAAACCAATGTCGCTCCAGGAGCAGGAATAAGGTTATTGAATAACGAGGATACGTTTGTGCCATCATGAATTAGTTTAATCATTGAAACTTCTTGGTCTATGTCGTATACTGTTGAAAGAACATATGCATCGGTAGCCAAGCTGTTAGGTACCAGTTGGTATACTATTCTGGTTGCTCCATCTTGAGCAGTTACTTCGAAATAAATTTGATCGTTTGCCAATACATCACGATAAACTGAGTCTAATGTCATTTCTGTAAATGCAGCATACGAATCGTCAGCCTTAAATGCACCATACATTGAAACATTTGTTGGAGCAGTACAATTGTCATATACTTCTCTAAGTGTTGCGCCAATTTCGAAACCGCTAATAGTACCACTAGCACCTTCTACTTCAATAGTATAATCTGATGATGTTAAAAGGGCATTGTTATCCAATCCTTCAGCAGTTACATTAATGGTGTATTGTGTTGTATTTTTACCATTTGCTGAGACCACAGTAAGCAAATCACCATCAGTCAACAAATCATCTCCCGAAATTTCAATACCACCACTAGTAAAGGTTAATACTTCTTCTTCATCAGGTATTATGATCTTAGATAGAAATTCGTCAACGGAAATACCTTCTTGTACGCCACCGCCTATCGTTTGATTTCCTTCAAAACCATCGCTTACGGCATATGATGATGAATTTACAGTTGAAATAAAATCTGTTATGGTAACCATCTCATGTGAGCCAATACCCGCAGCATTCATTGTATTATTATCTGGCCACCCGTAATCTCTAGTTTCCCAGTAGCTAGAATTTGTATATAGCCATTCTGCGCCTGTTGTTCCATCACCAAACGATCCGCCAGGTTCTGTATTACCGATATAGTATTCAGGATATCTTAACATTCCTGAGTTTTGTTCATAAGTAGAACCATCAATATTTCCAGGATTAGTTACATCGCAGTTTCCAAATACATCAACAATTTCAACATCATATGGATCAACTAATGGTTTATCACCATTTAAAACAGAGTCGTTAATAATTTTATACAAATACCATGAATTATCGGTCCAACCACCGGCAACACAATTATAACTGGTAGTTACATTATTGTTTTCATAGGACATTCCTAATTCTATCCCCCAAGGATTTAGGGCGTCGTGAAAATTAACATCAACTTCGTCTAAATATGGGAATGGTGCTCCAGAATCCTTATTAAGAGGATCAGCAAAAGCAATAACAAATACGTCACCACCTTCAATGGTTGTAGATAATCCACTGAAATCTTCTTCAAGAATTCCAGGTTGTACTTGCCAACTGGCTTCATCTTGCCAGATATAACCAGGCACATAGCGGTTAAAACGAGAAGCCCAATCATCTATCGTAGACGAAGCTGTAATTGCTTCAGCAGGACTTAGACTTATATCACCACGCACAAGACAGTATCTGCTTAAATCTAAAGGTCTGTTACCTGGGTTGCATATTTCAATAAATGTTTGATGCCAATTTGTTCTGAACACAAACTGTGAAATAAAAGGTTCAAGAATATTGGGCTGAACCTTACTTAGGTCTTTTTCTTTTTCAAGAATAACTACATATTCTTCGTTTGTTGTATCATCTTCAGCAGTTGTAAAGAAGCGAATTGTTCTGTCTTCTTCAGAACCAAATAACGATGTGGCTCGTTTCACTTCAACTTTTGTGTCTGAATTTTCAGGTCTTGCTATTAGAGCTGGTATCCCTTCGGCATCGATAGGAACAGAAACATTGTACAAAAATTTTGTGGGTGAAAATTTAGGTATTGTATCACCCATCCATCCATAAATACCTTTATAGTAAGGAGGTATATCAGGCCACGTAATTGATGCTAAATTAGCATTGTGACTAGGGCGATATTCTTCTAATTTAATATAGTATTCTTTTGTTGTTCCATCTTCGGCAGTTACTTTAAGGATATCTCCATTCATTAGGTCTGGACGAATAATGTCGTCAACCCAAATAATTTCCCACGAAGCTTCATCTGCTTTTTCAAGGTATTTATATAGTGAATCAACACGCGTGGCGAAACCTGCTTCACTAATAGTATCCATTCCTGGTAAATTTTCACTTACAATATAAGGTGTATACCAGTTTCCTCCGTTATTCGCATTTTTGGGAATTACTCTGGCTTCTGAAGCTGAGGGAGGTAAGGCAATTATACCCATCTTCGCAATTTCAAATTGATCACCACAAGCATATAATGTGATTGAATCGCCTGTACGTACGGAAGTAAATGTTGAATCTATTTTGTTTGCTGACATTACGTATTGCCAAGCAATACCAGGAGTATAATCAAATTCATTCATTAAAGAATCTTGATTACGCGCTCCCCAATTTGCTGTTAATGTTTGGTTGGTCCAATCTATTTCGATTGTGTTCGATGTTAAATCTTCTAATTTGTAATCGCCATGGTTACCCATAGTCCAGTATTCTTTGCGACCCAATTCAAAGCCGCCGGCTACCATAATTGGAACTGGAAACCATTCTGAATCGGTAACATCAACTCCGCGAGCTTGTTCCCAATCGAGATTTCCATTTGTGATACTATGTTTTCTTACTAAAATAGAATTAACGGTAGCGTCTGGAACTCCTGCAACATCACTCGCTTCTATTTCACCCGGACGTTGACCATCATCACCAGTAAAGATACCATTTACGGCATCTACTACAACGGAATCAACTTCGGTATAATGATGACGTATAAAATAGCATGAATTACCTCTCCATAAATCAAAAACGCCATAGCCCGGAGTAACACTGTCCGTAGGATCATCTGTAATTGGTGATTCTGGGAAGTGGATTAATAAATCTGCAATTCTCCATGTATCATCTTTGGTATTTGAGCCCTGACTTTCAGGGTCGATAAGGGCTTGTTTATTACCCCAATCTCTAACACCTGCAATTACATATGTCTCTCCAGGATTTAATAAATGACTTGGCAATCTAAATGTTCCATTTGCATCAGGAATATAAGCTTCTTCCCAAGGTGAAATTTTACCAACTTCAAATTGGGCTAAATCTACGGAAACGTCACCCATGTTACATAATTCCATATAAGCATGGTGGGCTTGATCTAACCTTACCTCTGAAAATATCAGGTTTTGATAAGGTTCTTGCGCTCTCACAAAAACGGAGAAAAGCAAAAAAGTAATAAGTAAAATTTTAAACTTCATAATTGTCTAAGTTTAGTTAATAATATTGTGATTAGATTATTTTTAATTCGCATACACTAAATT
>JAQIBQ010000481.1 GCA_027859005.1 Prolixibacteraceae bacterium
TGATCAGGTGATTGGTTGTTTAGTGGGGCTCATTCCTGATGACAATACCTATTTCAAATCTTAATCATAAAAAAAAGATAATGGATCAAATATTGCAATTAATAAAGAAACTAATTTTGACTTCGCTAGTACTTATTACCTGTTTTTTTGATAGCTATTCCCAATCATTAAACACTCAAATAACAATAAGCACCGGTTACTCATTCAACATGCCCAAAGGAGATGTCCAAATTCTACTTCGCCCAACACTAGACCACTCACCTATAATAGCTTTTGGTGGCCTCTGTGAATATAAGCCATTGAATAAGCTTTCAGTAGCTTCCGGCCTTTTGATCAGTAATGAATGGTTTTCGTATTCCGTAGTTGATTGGGATGCAATGGGAAGGAGCATGGGCGAAAACGTTGACCCCGTTGAACAGTACGAGTTAATGAACACAAATATCTACGTAGAAAAATCCTTACCAAGCTTGGAAGTTCCTTTAACTGTTCAATACTACCTAAAAAAACACTTTTATATTTTAGGTGGTTTATCGTTCAAATATCAACTGAAGAACACCGTAAAAAAGAGGATAGAAACCTATTCATCTTTTGGTATAGGGTCAAACTATACGCATTGGGGTTGGAAACTTAATTTTCAGGGAACTATAAATGATAGAGTATTAAAAACCGGCTTTGTTGCTTCTCATCCAAGTATGCCTGATCTTGACCTTGCCTTTTCTAGCCGCAGCATCAACTTTTCATTAAATTATAATTTATGGTCAAAACAGTAAGCAAACTAATTCTTTTAGCCTCCTTCTTATTGCTTTTGAATGCGTGTGTTACCGATATTAACATTCAACTACCACTAGTAAACAGCATTGTACTCAATGGAATTATTGTTCCCAACGATACCATTTCAATAAGCCTGCATCGTTCGCAACAACAAAACGATACAATCAATTTTGAAGTCATTGAAAATGCAACTGTTTCGCTTTATGAAAACGAAATTGAAATAGGAAAATTAAAATACTTGAAAAATGGCACATACCAATCGAATGTTATCGCCAAAGAGTTAACAGCATACAAAATTGAAGTTGTAACCCAAGATGGCGAAAAATTATGGGCAACAACTACAACGCCAAGCATTGAGATAACTACAAAAATTCATACCCCCAAAGAGCTGGATAGCACCGCTCATGATTGGCCCTATTACTTGGAGCTGTCAAATTTGAACACAAACGACTTTGAATTATGGATTTGTGTTACACAAAAATATATGTCGGCCGATTCTATTCCAATACCCTTACATAAATTAGCGTATTCAATTTATACGAACTCTCCCTTAGCCGATCAATTCAATATGACCTATGACCCCGAGAGTTATACCGGCTATTACTATGACTATTCTGAATTTCTTCATTTTAATCTTATTGGTTTACAAAAAGATACTATACTAATCGATTTTTATGCTTCGAGAGGTTCAAAAACAAACGAAACAATTCATGTCTTCAACATGGATCAACACTACAGCAATTACCTGAAATCCAAATTAATTAACGAACAAGGCCCCGATTATTTAACCGACGATGGCCCACCATTGAACTACAAACCTGCGTTTTTATATTCCAATGTGCACGGCGGCATGGGCATTCTTGGATCATACACCACTTTTACAAAAACCTATACTTACTAGTAATTAGTTCCCCAATATGAAGACCTTTTATATTCTATTACTTTTGTTGCTTCCTATTACCATCTTTGCCCAATTTACAATCTCGGGTAAAATTACCGATGCAGAAACGGGGGAAACCCTAGTGGGTGCAACCATATATGAACAAACGGAGAGACAAGGTACCAGCACCAATGCCTATGGTTTTTACAGCATTAACGTACCAGTTAAAAAAAGTAGTGTCATTTTTAGTTTTGTGGGCTATACAGCTAAAACCATCGCTTTTAATTTAAGTGCAGATACCACAATTTCGGTTCAGCTTACTTCGCACAATGTATTGGAAGAAATAACGGTAAGTGAATCGCGCCGTCATGAAATTTTACGAGGAATGGCAATGGGCGAAAACCGCATGACTGCCCGAGAGATTGAAACCCTGCCTGTTGTGTTTGGTGAGGTAGATATTATTAAAGCCATTCAATCACTACCCGGAGTAAATGCTGGAAGCGATGGCACAGCGGGCTTTTCGGTACGTGGTGGTAGTCCCGACCAAACACTTATTTTATTGGATGAAGTTCCGGTATACAATGTGAACCACTTGTTTGGATATTTCTCCATCTTTAATAACGATGCCATTAAAGATGTAACCCTTGTAAAAGGAGCTATTCCATCGCAGTACGGTGGCCGATTATCATCGGTATTGGATGTACAAATGAAAGAAGGCAACCAATTTGAACACGTAGGAAAAGCATCGGTAAGTACACTTTCGGGAAAATACACCTTGGAAGGCCCCATCAAAAAAGGAAAATCATCGTACATGTTATCGGGACGCAAAACCTGGCTCGATTTACCACTGCGATTGGCGTTTTACCTAACCGATAACGATATGAAGGTGTTGTACTCTTTCTACGATTTGAATGGGAAAGCAAATTTCCAGCTTTCCGAAAAGGATCGTTTGTTTGTGAGTTTGTATGGTGGCAAAGACAAATTCCATTTGGGAGTTGATGGAAGTAGTAATTTCATGAGTGGTGGTTCCTCTAAATTCGAATTCTACTGGGGAAACTATACTGCATCTGGCCGTTGGAATCACATTTACAACTCTCGCTTGTTTTCAAACCTTACCGTGTATTACAGCAACTACAATTATCATAACCGTTACGATTTTAAAAGAGAAAACAGCGAACAAATTATAGATACTTATTCCTCTTTATCCGACTTCAGTTTAAAATACGATTTCGACTATTTTTTGAATAACAAACATAAAATCAAGTTTGGTTCCAAGCTATCTTATTTGTTTTTCCAGCCTGAAACCACCGAAATAGATAGCACGAATACTAACTTATCGTCACAATATCAAGCACCAATAATCGATTTCTACATATCGGATGAACTAACGCTAGGCAAAAACTTAAGTGTGAATTTGGGTTTGCGCCAATCCACCTTAAAACGAGGTAGTGAATACAGTTTTCATTTCATGCCCCGTGTATCGGCACGATATGCGCTGAACCAATCCAGCTCGGTAAAAGCAGCTTATTCACACATGGTTCAACACTTGCACCAGCTCACCAATCCATCCATGAGTTTGCCTACTACCATGTGGGTTTTATCTAACGAATCGTTGAAATCGGCTCAATCAAATTTGAGTTCAATCGGTTATTATTACGTGCATCAAAGTGGGCTTGAATTATCGACCGAAGCCTATTACTCTACCATGAAGAATGTTATTGACTACCAGCCGGGAAAGGAGAATTTCAAAATAAATCAGGAGGAATGGAACGAAAGTGTAATGACTGGAGTTGGTCGTTCATACGGCGCTGAACTTTTCATCAAGCATCGAATTGGAAAGTATTCCGGTCAATTTAGTTATACTTGGTCACGATCTTTTCGGAAATACGATGCGTTAGAACACGTAGGCTACTACCCTTACGTCTACGATCGTCCACACAACTTATCGTTTCAACTCACCAAAAGATTTGATTCAAAACCAGAAGCAAAATTCAACAAGCGTTTATCGTTGAATTTCAATTACATGAGCGGGCACATGATTTCGTTTTCGAATTATACTGTACCGGCTATATTGCCATCGGAATTGGATGGTTATGACCACAACATTGCTGATTTCAATTATTACATTCCAAACCCCAACAATGTACGATTACCAGCCGTTCATCACTTGGATTTGGCCTTCCATTTGGAACACAAATCAAAAGAAAAAAGCTCATGGATATTTAGTGTTTATAATATTTACAATCGAAAAAATATCAGCTTTTATTACATCGACTGGAAAGATCAGATGAAAGGTGCCACCCTCTTGCCAATTATTCCATCGGTAACCTGGAATTATAAATTTTAGAATATTAACAGAGTTGGTACCCCCGAAGAAGTTGCCAAAAACAAAAAGTCAATTACTGGAGAGTATCTGAAAGAGGAGTTAAAAAAGTAGTGCCTAAAGTTTCGAGTTCATAAAGTGCCTAAAGTTGTTCCTGTCAATTTGAGAGGAATGCTTAGAATTCTTCTTTTCAATTTACATTAAGCATAATGAGAATATGACATGAGCCCAGAGGGCTCAAATATGTGTAGACCCGGGTTTCAACCTTAATGGCGCGAGTTTGCAACTCGTGCCCAGTAAATATTGCAAGTATATTCAACCTTATAAAAAGTAAAACCGACATTGGTTTTAAGCTGGTTTTATTTGTATTGAATAAAGCACGAGTTGCAAACTCGCGCTATGCGGAGCCTAAAGTTGAACAAGACAATCTGAATACAATAGTTGCAAACCTTCTTCTTTTTATAATTCTCAATTCCCCATTCTCAATTTTCCAT
>JAQIBQ010000505.1 GCA_027859005.1 Prolixibacteraceae bacterium
GAAATAAATTTAAAGGAAAATACTCGCTTGCAGTTTATGTATCCATCAATTTATTCTGACAGAATGGATGGGGGAAATATTGAGTCTTTTTTAAAATCGATGTGTATTATTAATGCTGAATCTGGTGATAATATAAACCTACTTTTAAATACTGATTCTTCATTAATTGTTGATCGTATTACCGGAGTAGGGGCATCCAATTCAAAAAGTGATTTTGATAAATATGCAAAGGAGTTTAATTCTAGTTTTATTTCAAGTGGAAAAAAATTAAGTAAAGAATTAAAAACAAAATTATTTGATAAACTACATGAAAGTCGTTCTGCTGTATCGCCTCAAGTTTATCTCAATAACCTGAATCAAATAATATATGGTTCGATTAATTTACCTGCACATTTTGACGAGAATTACCCCAACAAAATTTTAGTTAATAATACACTTGCGAAAACATCCAATGAATACCTTAATTTTTTGGATAATTTCATAGATAATACCTTGGATGCAAAAGTTAGCCTTGCAACAGGTGTTGATATTACTGGCTGGAATTCACAAAAGGAGAATAAATACTATTTGGGGCAGATTGCTCTAGCTGAACCAGTAAAGTCATATTATTTGTCTTATTACTTAAAAAATACATTTCGTAATAGAAATTGGAATTTAAATGAACGTTTGTATAATTCGTTTAGGGAGAATTATGGAGACAAACCGGTTTTCGACGAAGTTGAAATGAATTACTATAAATACGATGCAATTTCTCCGGGGAAACCTTCTCCCGATTTTAAGTTGACAACAATAAATGGATTGAAAATATCAAAACCAGATCTGATAAAAAAAGTTTCTCTGATCTTTTTTTATAACCAGCTTACCTATGAAATGACTAAACATAATGATGATTTTAGTACTGTTATTGATATTTATAATGACATAAATGAAGCGTTTCCAGGACAATTAAAATTTATTCTAGCCTATAGCGGATCAATAAGTGACGCAAAAAAAATACAGTCTAAACTTCCTGCTGAAATATTGGTTTGTATGGATAATCCATTTCCTAAACTGGGCATTTTTACCGATTATTTGTCACTAAGTTCATCTTTAAATTATATCATTCTGGATCGAAACGGTAATATTGCCTTCAACACGCCACTTTGGTTTAATGGTATATTACCTTCCATAGAAGTTGAGAAAGCCCTAGCCATTCCCTATAAATCTAAAAATGAAATACCTGTTTGGTTAAGAATCGTATTTATACTTTTAATTGGAGCAATTATTTCAATACTACTCACATTCATTTTTTATCGCAGAATAACGACAAGACGTTTGCAAAAAAGTGAGTTGAACAAAAAGATGCGAGAACTGGAACTCACTGCCATCAGAGCACAAATGAACCCGCACTTTATGTACAATTGTTTAAATAGCATTCAAAACCTGGTTCAGAAAAAACAAAATGACGAGGCCCATCTGTACTTGTCGAAGTTTGCATCGTTAATACGAAGAACATTAAATACAAGCAAAAAAGAGGAGCTGAGTTTAAGTGATGAACTGGAAACAATTAATGAATACATTGAACTCGAAAAACTACGATTCGATTTTGAATATCAATTAAAGGTTGATGATAGTATTGATCTTGTTTCGGTTTTTGTTCCACCAATGCTTTTACAGCCTTTCGTTGAAAACGCACTGTTGCATGGTTTGCTTCCAAAAACTAATAATCGAATATTAAGTATTCGTATTGAACGAAAGAGTGACAAGCTTTGCATTTCTGTTGAAGATAATGGAGTAGGGCGGCATGCTTCTTCTTTGAAGGAGAGTTCGGGGAATGGAAAAGGGCTTCAATTAAGTGAGGAACGTTTAAAACTTTTAGCAGAGAAATATAAAACCGATTTCCAACTAAAAATTGAAGATTTAAGTAATATGGATGGATTGCCTTTGGGAACAAAGGTGAATTTGTGCTTTGAAGAAGAGTAAGTAGGGCATTCCTGCCCAACAAAATATTATTTTAGCACTTTAAATTTTAAGAAATATCGGGCTTGAATCAAATATCAACGCATATAGTACCCAAACAAATGGAATAGCCGGACAAGAAAATCCTACCTATAGTATGACAGTAAAAGCAATAATTATAGATGACGAAGTGAACGGACGCGAAAACCTACACGGTGCGTTGAAAAAGTATTGTACTGATGTTGATGTGATTTCAGAAGCAGACTCAGCACTTATTGGAATAGAACAGATTCAACAGTATCAACCCGATTTAGTTTTTCTGGATATTGAAATGCCCGGAGGCAGCGGTTTCAAAGTGTTGGAGTTTTTCGATAAAGCTGATTTTGGAGTCATATTTGTGACGGCTTACGACCAGTATGCCATTAAAGCCATTCGCTTTTCTGCCATCGATTATATTTTGAAACCAATAAATGTTATTGAATTAAAAAATGCAGTGGATCGATTTAAAAACAGTCAGAACGAGTTGTCAAATTCATTGCTGAATCAATTTAAATTAAACGATAGCCGTGAATTGTCGGCGAAAAAGATTGCTTTGCCTACCGCTGAAAAAATTGTGTTTAAAGAAATAAAATCCATTCTGCGTTGTGAAGGAGAAGTGAACTACACTTGCTTCTATTTTAGCGATGAAACAAAAATGCTCATCTCGAAAACATTAATTGAATTTGAAGAAATATTAGTGCCCTACGGCTTTATTCGCACCCACAAAACCCATTTGGTAAACCTAATGCACGTAATTGCCTTTAATAAAAATGACGGTTGCTCGCTAACGCTTTCAAACGGCAGTACAATTCCTGTTTCACGTAGGCGTAAAGAGTTTGTGCTTGAGCAACTTAAATAATCTAAAAACCAAAATTTAAAAACTACTCTAATGAAAAAACTAATTTACGCTGCTGCTCTGTTTTTTGCAGTTAGTTCATGTACAACCAGCAAAACTGAAAATTATGCAACGATTAAAGGTCAAATCAAATCAGGAAATGTTGATCAGGTTGATATTGAATGGTTAAAAGAAAATCCGATTAATAATAAAGGGAGTCATTACACGGCCTTAGTTGATAGTCAATCTAATTTTTCGTTCATAATACCTTTAAAAAGTTTAGCCGCTGGACGTATTAAAGCTGGGGCTTATTTTCATGATATTAGCCTCTTGCCAGGCGATCAAATTGATATTGAAATTGATGGGGATAATTCAATATATAAGGGAAAAGGTTCTGCTAAAAACAATTTTCTATACGAGTTGGAAAAGAATGGTTTAAATGCCATGGTAGTGAGTAGGCAGTCGTTTGAAAAAGATTTTACTTTTAACGAATATCTTAGTTATATTAAGGATATTGAAAACAAACGTATTGAATTAATCGATTCATTTAACCTTAATAATGAATTAAGTAATGAATTTATAGAATATTTCAGAATCGAAACTGATGTGTTTTGTGAAGGACAACTTCAGAATTATCCTCGTTTGTATTCATATAAAAATAAAGTTGATCCAGATACCATACAATTACCTGTCGAGTATATACAATCTTACCAGTTTAATCATGTTGTAGATGATGAAAAAATTGCTTCATCGAGTTATTTATACAATGTGCAAACTGCTATTAATAAAAAGGTCTCAGCATTGGCAAAACAAAACCCTTCCTTGGATTATGCCGATCTTAAGTTTCAAATTCTTGTTGATTCATTGAATGGAAAAACTAAAGAATATGCATTAGCTCAATTAATATGTAGCCGTTTATCTTATAGCGATAACTATGATTCAGTGGCAATTGAACTTTTTAATAAAATTGAACACGATAATATTTCAGGAGACGAAGTACAACTTGCCATTGCTAATTTTAACAAAAAACACAATCTAATTGGTGAGCATTTGTCCGAAGAATTTGCAAATACGGTGCTTGTTGATACGGCAAAAGTGAAAATTCTTTTTTCCGATATGATGAAAAAATACAAAGGAAATGTAGTTTATGTTGATATGTGGAGTTTGGGTTGTGGGCCTTGCTGCATAGCAATGCCGAATTCAAAAAAGTTAAAAGAAAAATTGGCCGATCAGCCGGTTAGATTTGTTTACATTACCGTTGATGGGTATACCGATGAACTTAGCCAAAACTTGTTTGAAGTTTCGTTAACAAAAGAGAATCATTATATTTTCAAGAATGGGTTCAACTCAAAAATACACGAATTTATGGGAATTAACTGGGTGCCTAATTATATGATTTTTGACAAAGAAGGAAAGTTGGTTAGTTATAATGCCGATCGACCAACAGCCGAAGATGAAAATGGAATATCGCCGTTAGAAACGCAACTAAGGACTTTAGCAATTAAATAAGAGATTGATTCTGATTCAAATTGTATTCGATCATGTGACATTGTTGTGGGGGAAATGTATTTAAAAATGCTTCGCAAGATTTGGAATCTGGCAATTTTTCATTAAGCGAATGCTGGCAAACAGGATTGGTCTAAAACCATATGTCAATAGGATCGTAATTTAGGACGCGTGTTGGGTTTGAGCATAAGGAAAGGTGTTTGAGTGAGCAGGAATTAATATTTATTAAAGTCTGTCTGGCAAGACTGAAAGTTCGCATAAGTATTAATATTCCCTTGTTGGTCAGGCTATTCGCAGCCGCTGGTGGTGATTTAAAATCACCGCCTTTTAAGTTCAGGATCTGTGATCCTGGTTAAATGATTGTTGTTTTAGTTGCTTCGGGATTACAATCGTAGATCAACGAAGTTAAATACAGAAGAGCTGTGATTAAACAAATCATATTGGGATATTGCCCATAATTGACTGGATTTCAATTGCCCCGACATTAATGTCGGGTAATTTATATCTCTTTAAACAAAGGGCTTTAGCCCAATATGATAATCGGTCACTAACTGTGATGAAAATAGCAAACAAATTTTAAACTTGATATAACCAGACTACAGTGTAGTAATTTATTCTCTTATAGGATTATAATACCTCGTGGCTTTCTCTGATGATTTTTATTTAATCTTCACCCAAGTAGCCTTGTGCCACAAGTATTCCAAAGGACCGTGCTTGTGTGTTTTCATCCACCAAGTACTAAACAAACCCTGTAGAATTGCTAAGCTAATGCCAATGAATAAGCAATAGGTTGACCCTGTTGTTTTATACAAGCCTAAACCATAACCATAGTAAATGAATGAACCAATTATTGATTGTATCATGTAATTCGATAAACTCATTCGTCCCATTGGTGAGAATACGTTTAGTATTTTACTGAAAATTTTGGTATGGAATAGTAAAACAAATCCCGAAACTAATATCATCATAAACGACATGTTTAACCACGAAGTTTCAATGATTGAAAGTGGACCTAACATCGCTTTTGATTCAATCCAATTACCTAGGTTTTTCTGAATAATAAATAATGGGACAAAAGCCAATGCGGCAATAAGTAGGGATCTTTGCCAGAATTTCTTATTTGAGTTGTTTAAATTGAACAATGATTTTCTTCCAGCAAGCATGCCAAAAAGAAAAAGCGATAAGGTTTGTAGAACTCTACCATTTTCCCAAAACCATAGTAAGGTTGCTTTTCTTCCGTTACTTAGGTTCCCAATCCATAATTCTACAATTGATTTCCCAGGAATATATTCCCACATTTTCCCAAAATAGCTCCATGAAGTTGGATCTGCAATTAGTACATCAGGATGTTGTGCCGCTGAAATAAACTTAAACCACTCAAAGGGTTGAAGCATAAGAAGAGTAGCAAATAGGAATACCCATTTATTGTTGAGTTTTGCAAAAGGAATAATAAAGAATCCAACAAGGGCATAAAGCGTTAGAATATCACCTTGATAAAACATTGAATTAATGAATCCAAAAACCAATAAGAGCAACATTCTCCAGGCAAACCGAGCTCTAAAATCGAAGCCTTTCTTTTCTTGATTGTCTGATTGTATGAAAAAGGTAAGTCCAAATAACAAGGCAAAAATAGCATATACTTTCCCGCCAAATAGGAAGAACAAAGTGTCCCAAATTATTTTGTCAACGCTTACCATCCATGCCGGTAGATTTTGAGCTAAGAAATAAACATCAAAGTGTTCAATGTTGTGCAATAACATAATGGCAACAATGGAGAAACCACGTAGCGCATCAACAACAGTTAAGCGGGTTGGTTTAATGGTCATGGTATGAAATAATGGTTTTCACTAAGGTTCAGTTAATAATATATAGTTGGGCTGAAGCTTTTTTTTTATCATTTAAATTGCCCCGACAATCAATGTCGGGGTAGTTTAATTCTATTTTATGAAGCGACTTTAGTTTAATTCAATCTCTAGATAATAACAAAGATAAAAATGTTTAATTCATTCATAGTATCGTTCTTACTCGTGATTAGTGGTAGCTTCTATTGATTCAAATAATGATCAACAGCTAATACTAAGAACATAAAGTTGGTAGAACCTCCACCCATTACATATTCTGTTTGTTGCCAAAAATAAGGCCATTCCTTTAATTCGGGCAGATCTGGTCTTATTAATGCAGTACCTGAAACCACTCCACCAGGAATGTAGCTCCAGTCGGCACGGTTCAAACCATAGCCAACCAATACTGAGTTAGATCCAACTCCTGATGCAAACGAAGCAGTATTTTCGCCTGGGTGTACTCCAAGGTTGAAATTTAATGCATTCATAAAATAATCGGGTTTAGTAACATTTGGCCATGCCTTATGAATAAAGTATTGTTCTACGCCAAAACGTTGATTTGTCCAGCCATGTCCCCAAATGTGAGGTTGATAGGGTACACCAAAAGGCGAGTTTTTAGCATCTTCTTTAATTTTAATTCCTTCTGCTTTAATTGCATCTTCAAGTTTATCTCTGAATTCTTTATCCTTTAATAAAGGCAGTACTCTACCCAAATACATTGCGTTTCGACCAATTCGTTCAAGAATATTTTCTTCCATGCTATAAATGGCTTCTGCATATTTTTGATCTTCGGTAGCACCTAAAAGGGCTGTAGCAAAATTGATATTAATAGAACCATCTTTCGATTTACCAGAACTATTCCATAATGCAAGTGCCGTTTCTAAACATTCTTTCGATAAATCGGGATTAATAGTTTGTAAGGCTTGAGCAGTAATGGCTAAGCCTGTTCCAACTTGGGCCTCTCTTCGTTGATTCTTTTCGGTGAAAACCAATCTGTCGTCACGCTTGCTTTCAAGCATTGTATCGTCCCAATTAAGGTTGTCAGTGCTAGCAGCAGCATCGCCCAACATAACATATTGTTCTAATGTTGGGCAAATAATACCGCGATATAAGCGCCCCAAAGAACGGTAGGCTCCAAGAACCGATTTTAAACCGTGCTCAATTTGCTGAACTACGTCGTTTTTGCCATCGGCTTTATGAATTTCAACCAACTTGTTTTCTACATCAATTAAAGTGGCGTCGTAGTCAATGTCAAATTCTAAGAGCATTAGCGACAGCAATTGGATTGTTCCAATCTGTGACTCAACTCTAAGGTCAAAATCACCGGCATCGTGCCAGCCACCTTCATTTAAACCTGGCACTTGATCGTAAGCTTCGTATTCACATAAACTTTCATCACGCTGATGATAACCATCAAAATGATTCAAATTGTTAGGAGCCATTAAAGCGTCGTCGAGGTGACAGGCATCGTGCCATACTTTGTAATGATCTTTTACCCTTACATGGCACATTTGGACAGGTAAGAAATAATCGATTACTGGTTGCCAAACATCTTTTTGGTATATGCTTGGGCTTATTTTAAATGGGTTACTGCTTATGTTATCAAGTTGTAGAATGTACATTCCATTCTCTGTAAATTCTGAGAAATCGGCAATGAAATAATTATATCGTAGAAAGTTTCCCCATTTTTCAGCTTTTAATTCTTTTATTTTTACCAAGCCATTTGCAGTTACTTTCATTAAACGAATTGGAGCAATATCTTCAATGTTTAAATCGGTTTCAATCACTACTTTTTTCAGTTGATTTGGATGATAGCCAACTTGTGAAATATGAATAACTGGTTCGTATTTCCATGTTTGATCAACAGCTGGAGTAATAATCCATTCCAATGCTTTTTTTGTGGTATTTGCTTTTAATTGTTCACGTACAATAAACCAAGCATTGTTGTGGTTTCCTCTGCCATCCCAAAGTTCAATGGCTCCCTTTGTTTGAAATTGAATACGCTGCAGTTTCTCCTCGGGTGCAATAGTTAGGTGCTTGCCTGAAGCCATTTTTTGCGTTATAAAATGTCCTTGATCTACCTCAATTGGGCCATTTGCTTGTACTGGGAAAATTCCAGATTCATTGTCAATAATAAATGATTTGCCAAACAAATGTCCAGGGAAAAGCTCTAAATTAAAACCAACTTTTCCGACCCACTCTTCAGGCAATTCCTCCTCTAAATCAATGCTGACTTTAAAAGAACTTTTTTCAAGCGGTGTTACATTTACGGTATACCGAAGTACTAAATCGGGATAACTAATTGGGTTGAAGCCTTTGTTGTTTCGGCTTGAATCAGGGAAAATTAAAGTTTGTGAAACGGTGTTTGTTTCTGCATCAATTGATTTAGTTAATGCTTTTGGAATTGGCGACCACTGACCTGGCGATACTTCAAGTCGAACATCCCCATTGGCCGCAACCCTTTGACCGTGTTGAATAATTGATACCCCAGTTTGATGACCTTCAGGGTATATGTCTGAAAAAACGGTAACGTTTAAGCCTGGCATTTCGAAATACCCTTTTTCATTTAGTTTTAGGGTATGCTGCCCAAAATTTAGTTGACTCAGTAGGAGACAGGCAATAGTTAGATAAAGAAATTTCATAATTAGTAAAAAAAAAAGTTTATTATATAAATAGGTTAATATAGATTTCTTTTATAATTTTTTCTTCGTTTTCCCAACATAATTCTTCTGCAGCAATGGCGCAATTTTGCTTCCACTTCTTTAGTTGATTGGGTGAAGATAATATCTTATTTATTGCTTCTGATATTAAATCACTGCTTGTATGCTTTATAGTTGTTCCAACGTTATATTCATTAACCACTTTTTTTATCTCAGGTAATTCCGATGCCAATATCGGAACCTTACTTTGAATATAGTCGAAAAGCTTATTGGGAAGAGCATAACGATAGTTAAGCCCAATGTCTTTTTCAATCGATAATCCCACTGTGGCATAGGGCGTAATGTATTTCAACTGCTCAAATGGAATTCTGCCCGTAAGCAAAACTTTGTCTTGCAATTGCTCTTTTTGTACAAGGTATTTGCATTGTTCAAATTCATCACCTGTTCCAATAATTACTAAACGTGCATTATTTATTTGATGCATGGCAACAATGGCTTCCTCAATTCCGCGTCCATAATTTACAGCACCCTGATACAAAATAATTGGAAGATCGGTTGGGAATGGAGGTGTAAATTCTTTATGGTTTTTTTTATCACTAAGTCGCAAAGGTATATTGCGAACTACTTTGAAATTGGTGCCGTATTTGGTGTTGTATACATTAGCTATACTTTGGCATACCGTATAGCAGTGTTTTAGTTTCGGAACAATTTTCTTCTCAATTACTTCCCAGCTTTTTTTTATTAAAGGCCTATCAACCAGTTCTGGTACTTCCGTAAAATACTCGTGGCTATCGTAAACTAATTCTTTTTTGGTGATTTTTGAAGCAATAAAACAAGCAAGTAAAGTATCTAAATCGTTTGAAACAATACAATCAAACTTTTTGAATAATAAATAGCTTAATAAGCTTAGGTTGTAGTTTGCATAAAATAGCGGTCCTTTGTTGAACCATAAACCCATTCTAAAAGTAGAGTAAGGTCTGTTCGTTAGTGTTTGGCTATTGCTTTGTATGCGCCCAATTAGCGTAACATCAAAACCTAATCCTAAAAGCGTTGTTGCAATTTTGTGTACCCGATTATCTGTAACTAAATCGTTAGTAACGGTAAAGGCTATTCTCTTTTTGTGTTGTGATTGTTTTTGGCGCAATCGATTCATAAAAGCAATTTAATCTTAACAAAACTAAAGGAATTTTTCGATATTTGGTGACTTATATTTATCACCTGAAACTCTGCACTATATTCAAAGACTTTTTTCTTTGTTTTGGTTTTATGTGATAAAAGCTTAACGTACAAATCATGATTAGATTAATAGATAATTTCGATTTAACAACATACAATTCATTTAACTTAAAAGTTAATACCGATCGATTCTTTGAATTTACCGAAGTCGAGGAATTACAGTTTTTTTTACAAACTGAAAAGTTACCCGAAAAGTATTTGGTTTTAGGTGGAGGCAGTAATTTATTGTTTCAAAATAATTTCGAAGGGTTGCTTATTCATCCTAATTTGCAAGGTGTTGGTGAAATTAATGAAGACAGAAACTACATCTATCTCGAAGCAGGTTGTGGTGTTGAATGGGACGATTTAGTTCGTTTATCGGTTCAATATGAATTAAGTGGACTAGAAAATCTTTCTTTAATACCCGGGAATGTTGGTGCTGCTCCTGTTCAAAATATTGGAGCTTATGGTGTTGAAGCGAAAGATAGAATACATTTAGTTCGTGGTGTTAATTTAGAAAGCAATGAAGTTGTTGAGTTTACAAATGAGGAATGTAAATTTGGATATCGAAATTCAATATTTAAAAACGAACTTAAGAATAAGGTTGTTGTAACTTCTGTTGTTTTCAAATTAGACAAGTTTCCAGAGTTTAATCTCGAATATGGTGCCTTGAAAAGTGAGGTAGATAAACTGGGAGAAGTTAACACTTCCAATGTTCGTCAGACTGTAATTTCTATTCGTGAGTCAAAACTTCCCGATCCCGCTAAAGTTGGTAATGCTGGGAGTTTTTTCAAAAATCCTATTGTATCAAATGATTTTGCCAATCGTTTAAAAACTACTTTTAAAGACCTTCCTGTTTACGCTTCATCTGAAGAACAAACAAAGTTGGCAGCAGGATGGTTGATTGAGAAGTGTGGCTGGAAAGGTTTTCGCGAAGGAGATGTCGGTGTTCATCCCAATCAAGCGCTTGTAATTGTAAATTACGGCAATGCTAAAGGCGAACAATTGGTTCATTTATCAACTCAAATAAAGAACTCTGTTTTTGAAAAATTTGGAGTTCAATTAGATACTGAAGTGAATATTATATAAAATGCTAAAATGAATACAGCAATAAATAGCCGTGTATTTGAATCATTTCCTGTTTTAGAAACTGATCGATTGGTATTACGAGAGTTTACATTGCTCGATGCTCAAGATTTGTTTGAAATTCGATCGAATAAAAGTGTAATGAAATACATGGATACCGATGCGCATAAAAGTTTGTTGGATGCTCAAAAAATGATTGAAGGCATATTGTATTCATTTCAAAATAAAGAAGGTATTAATTGGGCTGTAATTGATAAAAAAACGAATCAAATGATTGGTTATGTTGGTTTTTGGCGTCTAATGAAAGAGCACGTACGTGCTGAAATTGGATATGCCTTACATCCTTCCTTTTGGAGCTTAGGATACATGAGCGAAGCATTAAAAATTGTTCTCGAGTTTGGATTTTCAACTTTTAACTTACACAGTATTGAAGGGAATGTAAACAAAAATAATAAACAGTCAATTGAACTGTTAGAGAAATTTAGTTTTGTTAAAGAAGCTCATTTTCGTGAGAACTATTTTTACGACGGGGGGTTTATTGATAGTATCATATATTCATTGTTGGAAACTGATAGGGAAGAAGTACTGAAAAACTGAAGTACTGAAAAACTGAAGGGAAGAAATACTGAAGGGCTGAAATATTGAAATGCTGATAAATTGAATTTATTGAGGATCTGTGAAATAGAAGAATAAAAAATATGGATTTTAAAGTTGTATCGGAATATCAACCAACTGGCGATCAGCCACAGGCTATTGAACAGCTCACACAAGGCTTAAACGATGGTGCTTTTGCACAAACCTTGTTAGGTGTAACTGGCTCAGGTAAAACTTTTACAGTTGCCAATGTAATCGCTGAAGTAAACCGTCCAACTTTAGTGCTTAGTCATAATAAAACCCTTGCCGCTCAATTGTACAGTGAGCTCAAACAATTTTTTCCAGATAATTCAGTAGAATATATTGTTTCGTATTACGATTATTACCAGCCCGAAGCCTACTTGCCAACAACAAATACATACATTGAGAAAGATTTATCGATAAACGAAGAAATTGAAAAACTACGTTTAAGTGCAACATCTTCATTGCTTTCAGGCAGACGAGATATTATTGTTGTTTCATCGGTTTCGTGTATTTATGGAATGGGTAATCCTGAAGATTTGTATGCCAATTTAATTACCATTAAGGTGGGGCAAACATTGGCCAGGAATGCTTTCTTACGTAAACTGGTAGATGCTCTTTATTCCAGAAATGAGGTTGAATTTAAACGCGGAAATTTTAGAGTGAAAGGCGATACCATTGATAATTTTCAGGCCGATGCCGATTCTGCCACAAGAGTAGTGTTTTGGGGTGATGAAATTGAAGAAATAAAGAATTTCAATCCCGAAAATGGAAAAATAATTAATAGTGTTGATCAGATTCTCATTTACCCTGCCTCCCTTTTTGTAACAACACAAGGTAGAATGAATGCTGCGGTAAAATCTATTCAAGACGATTTGGTTCATCAAGTGGAATATTTTCAAGAAATAGGAAAACCCTTAGAAGCAAAACGAATTCAGGAACGAGTTGAATACGATTTGGAGATGATGAAAGAATTGGGTTATTGCCCTGGAATTGAAAATTATTCGCGCTATTTCGATGGACGTAAAGCCGGATCTAGTCCTTTTTGATTACTCGATTATTTTCCCAAAGATTATTTAATGGTGGTTGATGAAAGTCACGTTACTGTTTCGCAAATTAAAGCAATGTATGGTGGTGATCGATCGAGAAAACAAAATTTGATCGAATATGGATTCCGTTTACCAGCTGCGAGTGATAACCGTCCTTTAAAATTCGAAGAATGGGAAGGTATTATCAATCAAATACTATTTATAAGTGCAACACCAGCCGATTATGAATTAGAAAAATCGGAAGGGGTTATTGTCGAGCAAATTATACGACCTACCGGTTTGTTGGATCCAACCATTGATGTGCGTCCAAGTGAAAATCAGATTGACGATTTAATGAACGAAATTCAGATTCGTAAAGAAAAAAATGAACGTATTTTAGTAACTACTTTAACCAAAAGAATGGCTGAAGAGCTTACAAATTATTTTATGCGAATGGATATCAAAACGCGATACATTCATTCCGACGTTGATACGCTTGAACGAATTGAAATATTGGAAGGACTCCGAAACGGAGAATTTGATGTATTGGTTGGTATCAACTTGTTGCGTGAAGGACTAGATTTACCTGAAGTTTCGTTGGTTGCTATTTTAGATGCCGATAAAGAGGGATTTTTACGTTCGGAACGTGCATTGGTTCAAACAGCGGGTAGGGCAGCACGTAACTTAAACGGATTAGTTGTTATGTATGCCGATAAAATTACAAACTCGATGCGCAAAACTATAGATTCGACTAATCGTAGACGAGAAATACAGTTAAAGTACAATGAGGATCATAACATAACTCCAATGCCTATTGTGAAGGCTAGCCGTGCAATTGTAGGTGTTGAGAGTAGACGGAAAACGGCAAACGAAAATGAAGGGCCTAAGGCATATAGTGGAGTAGATAAGACCGATGTAGCTGCCGATCCAGTTGTTCAGTATATGAGTCAGGCTGGATTAGAAAATGCGATTGTGAAAGTGAAAAAAGAAATGGAAAAATGTGCCAAAGATTTGGATTTCATACAAGCTGCTCAGTATCGTGATGAAATGTTCCGTTTAAAGGAATTGTTGAAAGAAAAATATAATATAACTTTGAAATAGTACTTTTCAAAAAT
>JAQIBQ010000538.1 GCA_027859005.1 Prolixibacteraceae bacterium
ATTTCACAATCATAAACCTATAATTCATAAAAGAATCAACCAAATAATCTAGTTGCGGATTTAAGGTAATTTCTCTTTTATTTAAGAGAAAGCAAATAAAAAAATAACACACCCCCAACTTTTTGAATTGATCCACTAATATTGAAACAAGTAAATTCTGATGCTTGATACTTGTATTTAGAGACAGAATGCTACGTTTTCTTAAAAAAGTCGTTCTTTTTAAACCTGCTTTTTAAAAACTTCCACATTACTTTTCCATTGGTGAGATATGCAATTCTATCGTTATTCTTACTGCTGCTCAATATGCCTTTTACCAAAAATGGAGTAACGGTTTCGACCCGTTCGCCCAATATGTTGAAAATATTTTTGGTGCGTTCAATCTCTTTTGGATCAGTAGTTTTGAGGGAGTCTAAAATTAAATCGGTAATCACCATTCCAGGGCTTAAAGCACCAATTTGAATACCAGTATCATGGGCTTCTTTTGCCATTGATTGGGTGAAATAACGAACAGCATATTTAGAGGTTCCGTAAATGGTCATCTGCTTCATTTTTCTACCATCGCTTCCAAAGCCTTCCATATTGAATATCTGACCGTAACCTTGTTCTTCCATGTTTTGGAGAGCTGTTAAAGTGCCCAAAGACATTCCTTTAATGTTAATGTTATAAACTTGCTCAATTTCTTTAGGGTCTAGTTCAGTTGCCAAACTATTTGTTTGTGAAATGCCTGCATTGTTTATCCAGACATCAACACTGCCAAAAGTAATTTTTGCTGCATTAAATAAGTTAAGGTGGGTGCTTAATGCTGTTACACTACCAGCATATGAAGCGAGCTGATCTTTGAAATCGACCAGCTTAGCCAATGCCATATCAATGCTTTTATCTGATGTGCCATTTATACAAACCTTATGACCTTGCTTCAAGAATTCTAGTGCTAATCCAAATCCAATGCCTCTTGTACTTCCTGTTATTACAATGTTTTTTGCCATTTTTTATAATTTAGATAAAATAGTAGGATAAGCCCCCTTTAGGGGGTTTGGGGGTTGTTTTGTAGTTCTTCCCAATACTCAACCGCTCTTCTTGTGTGTGGAATTACAATAGTTCCTCCAACCAAATTTGCAACACCAAAAACTTCAAAAATCTCTTCGGTACTAACACCTTGCTCGTAACATTTTTCAAGGTGATATTTTATGCAATCGTCGCAGCGAAGTACCATTGAAGTAGAGAGACCAAGCATCTCTTTAACCTTAGTGCTTAATGCACCTTCTTGGTAGGTTAAGGTGTCGAGGCTGTAAATTCTCTTCATCACTTTGTTGCCCGATCCCAGAATTTTTTCGTTCATTTTTGAACGGTACTTGTTGAATTCTTCTACTTTTTCACTCATAATTGTAAATCTAGTTCTTGCTTATAAAGACAAAAATATTTTATCACTGTTTTAAATAAGCGCAAAACTTTTCACCTTTAGTTAGCAAATATGTTTTTGAATGGTCAATTAGCTTGTACTCTTGTATTGTATTTATTTCAAAAGCTTTGAAGCCTTTTTTTGATAGATGAGCTAATGAATTCGCAACATTGCTCATGTTGTATCTTATGTTGATTTCAACGCAGGGATGAAGCAAGAGCTCGTTCGTTTTTGTTTTAATAAACATGGCATCAACACTTAGCATTCCCTGGTATTTACCTAAGTAATTAGCTTCAATTTCAGCGCTAAGTAGACTAATGATTTCTGTTTCAACTTTTGAAAGTAGCTTCTTGCACTCTTTGGGTATTCTTGCAAATTCTTTCTTTAAATAGTTTCCTCGGTAGGCATTTGAGTCGTTTGTATAAAACCAACTTGTACCACTATATCTAATAGTGTCTTCTTTAATTTCAAACTGAAATGAAAAGTCAATTATCTTATTTAGCAAGGGTTCAACCATCAGGTAGCCCTGTTCTTTAAGTATCTTTTGACATTTTCTTAAAATTGTAGGATTTATATTGGGGCTATCTACTACATGAATACCTCTCCCTGATGAACTCCAGGGCGCTTTAACTATCGATTGTTTGTTTAGTAAATGCTTGGATTTAATTTCTTCAATTGAATAACAAACCTTTGGAATTATTTCTTTTGTGACTATTTGTGGAATGTTTTTTTGGATTAGGTTTTCCAGTATTTTCGATGCAACTTTTCTGCTATACAATTCCTTTGATAATTTATTCCAATTGGCTGAAGGCGAATTTTGAAAATCGGTACTGCAACTTTCAATTATGGGTTTAAACTTATGAAGCATAGTTGAACTCCATCCCCATGGATTTAAAAAACCTTTTTTCAAAATCAGAAAATTTCTGTCGTTTATTGCTTCGCTAAATAATAGCAATTTTGGTAAGGTAATTCCCAAATCGTTTAACTGATTGATGTGCTTTTGCGAAGGCAATTTCCTCATTAAAAGGATATCATCGGGCGATGCAAGAAATGCTGCAATTAATTCAATATCGGTTTCAAATTGATTTAAAATACTGCTAGCTTGCCATGAAACAGTTCCATTTGCAATGGCTATTTCGCAGGTTGGATTAAAGTAGTAGATATTGGGTAGTGTTGAACACATTTATATTGAATTATTATACTTTGCTAAAATACGACTTTGATTATGAAACTGTTTAAGTTTTGTTTTTGGAATTAGTTTGAAAGTATTAAGTTCTCATACAAGGCAAGATTGATGCGAAATGACCCAAGGGAATTCGTGAATTTCCATTGCAGTATACAATGCAATGAGCAATAGCACAGCTATTTTAATAGATTTGTTTCTAAGTTCATTCTAAATTTCAATTACTATCTGTAGGCATTTCATGAACGTTAACTTTTCAAAAGTTAATTATTAATGATATTTTAGCCCTTCCTAAATTTTATGTTAAAGGGCAAAATTTTAATTGTAATAATTTCAATATGAAAAATTCGATACTATTCATCTTAAGTATATTTATTTTTTTTAGTTGTAATACCAATGGCAAGGTGAAACCGAACACCTTGACCTTGAAAGAAGCTTATAGAGAGTCGTTTAAGCTAGGTTGTTCTGTTAATAATGCGATGGTTACAGGTAGAGATTCTTTATCTCAAAAAATTGTAGTTGAGCAATTTAACACCATTACTCCCGAAAATGAACTTAAAGCTGAAACTATAAATCCCAGACCCGATGTTTGGAATTTTGCACCTGCCGATGCTTTTGTCAAGTTCGGTGAAGATCATAACATGTTTATTGTTGGGCACACGCTAATTTGGCACAATCAAACTCCTGCTTGGTTTTTTAAAGATAAAAATGGAAATCAAAAATCGCATGATGCAATGGTGGAGAAAATGAGAAGCTATATTGAGCAAGTAGCTGGCAGATATGTAGGCAGAATTGATGCATGGGATGTGGTTAACGAAGTTATTGATAACGATGGATCGTACCGTCCAACAACATGGGTAAACGGACTAGGAGATGGTGATGAATTGGTGAAACTCGCTTTTAAATTTGCTGAAGAATATGCTCCAGGAACTGAATTGTATTACAATGATTTTAATGCGTGGCGACCAACGAAACGTGATGGTATCGCCCGGCTTGTACGAATGCTTCAGAAAGAAGGTATTCGTATTGATGGTGTTGGTATTCAAGGACACTGGGGCTTAAATTATCCTAAAAATGAATACATCGAAGCAGCTATCGATACTTTTGCTTCGTTAGGTGTTAAAGTGATGATAACTGAGCTCGATGTTGATGTACTACCCTTAACCAAAGAAGGTCAGATTATAGGTCAGGGGATGTTGCATCCTCAGTTTCAGTTGGAAGAGTTCGAAGAATTTCTTGATCCATATACAGATGGACTTCCTGTCGAAATAGAAAAACAACTGGCTGACCGTTATGCCGAAATATTTGAAATCTTCTATCAAAAACGCGATAAAATTGATCGTGTTACTTTATGGGGGCTTCACGATGGAATGTCGTGGAAAAACGATTATCCGATTTCAGGCAGAACAAATTATCCATTGCTGTATAAACGAGACAAGACCCCAAAAACCGCTTTTGATGCAATCTTGGGGGTGCCTCAGAAAGAACATCAGTAAGCTATTTATACCAATGCATTTCAAAATAGTTTGTAAGAATTTATTCTATTTTTTGTTTAGATAATGAGTAAAATACTTGCATAGCATAAGCTACGTAATTTCTTTATGAAGAAATATAAACGGAAAAGTGACAAATCAAAGATTGGCTTGTGCCAATTATAATTTCTATTGAGCTAAGGAGAAGAATTAAAAACATTTGCTAGTGTCTTTTTTTTAGTCTAAAACAAACACCTATATTATTATTCAATGGGGGTATTGTTTTTCCATAAATCCTGATAAGCGATTGTTTAACATGTAGTTGGTGGTTTGAATCATTGAGGACATATAATTCTGCATATCTGTTACCAGTTCTTCATGTTCATTTGCGACATTGATGGTACTTTTCGATTTATAATCATATAAATAAGAATGGTTGTATTTATAGATCAAAAAATATTCTTTACTGATACAGCCAAATTTGTTGTTCGAGTGAAAATAGGCATATGGTCTTTTTTGCGTGAGAAGATCAATACCCATAGTGTTGTTCGTATATGGCATTTTCAAAATGTTCATTATAGTAGGGAATACATCCATTTGTAAAGCCAATCTTTCATCGGTTTTTGCCTCCAATTTGCCAGGATAGTAAAAAATTAATGGAATATGGTTATAAGATAGTGGCATTTCGTAAGTAACATTAAAGTTTCGTCCATGATCTGCAGTGAAAATAAATAAGGTATTGTTATACCATTCTTTATCTTTTAATTCTTCAAGAAATTGGCCGATGGCCCAGTCGGAATATTCATAGCTTTTATCTAGTTGTGATTCTGCCGTTGGACGGAAGTTTTCGTTGGTAGGGATTACATGTGGAGGATGTGTTGAAATAGTACTGTATACCGCTAAAAAAGGTTTCGAATTTGCTGAAACGCTATCGAGGTAATGCATTGAATTGTTGAATAGGGACAGATCACTTACTCCCCAAACACTTATGATTTCCTCTTTTTTAAATGATTCAGACCCTTTTAGAAGATCAAAATCATTTTGTTTGAGGAACGAATTCACGTTGTCGAATTCGAGTGATCCATTGCAGAAATATAAATTCTGATAGCCTTTTGTTTTGAGTATGTTAGCAATTCCTGCAAATGAAGCACCAGTACACGACGAAGTAAGGGTTGGTTTAATATTTCGAAAGGAAGGAAGGGAAAACAACGTGGAGTAAATTCCGTTTGAAGTCATGATACCAGCAGAGTATGTATTTGGAAAGAAAAGAGATTCTTTGATTAGATGATCTAAATTGGGTGTTAAGCTTTTCACTTTTGGGGTATACCAACCCACCTTTGTTGCACTCATGCTTTCCATCAACACTATGATCACATTTGATTTTTGCTCTGGTTGATCGAAGGTTATTTTTCTAGAGATTGAATTTTTTGGTACAGAATCGGCAGATAAATATCTTCGGGTATTCTGAATGGCTTTCTGATTATCCATAAAATTAATGTTCTCATCTTGTAAACTTGAAATAAAATGATGAGTACCATTCAATGTTAGTTGATCTACTAGCGTATAATTCGATCTGAAAGCATCTCGGATAACAAGAGGATGAGAATTGAGTTGGAAGCGACCTCTAACTCCGAATGCTAAGAGAATAAGTAAAACAATACTGACCAGAATCCTTCTTAGTAATGATGGTTTTGTTCTTGGGACATTATTATTCGCTTTTTTTATGCGATACCATTTCCAAATAAAAAAGTTGAACAAGAAACATGATATGAAAAATAGCAAAATGGAAAGAATGTACTCCGAACTTGAAACCATTGCTTTAAGCATGGTGGGCAAATCATCGACCCATGAAAAAATATTGATTGTAATTCTAGAGTTTGTATAGTTGAAATAGGGGATGTCTGCAGCACAAATTCCAAGGGCAAGTGAAAAAAAAATTGAAATGTAAATGCTTGTAACTTTTAATAATTTATGGGTTTCCCATTTTGCTAAATATGAAATTGTAAATAGAAGAAATGGAAGGGTTAAAATTTCAGCGCTAATTACATTGTCGAAGCGAGTACCAGTGTAAATAAAAGAGTGCAACCACACTGGTGTTGGGATGCACATTAGCTTGTCGAAATATATTATAACAAGGATTAGTCTTAGGATGAAAAAGAAAACAAGACTGAGAAGATATGTTTGGAATAAGAACGAAAATCCTGATGGAAGTTTAAGGTATTGTTTTATAGTACTCGATTTTAGAAAAAACATAATTATGAATTAGTTGGGTTGGTGGTTTTTTGATTGATATTACTTTTTCAACAATTATAGCTAGAATTTAAGGCACCTTTTTAATAGGTGTTAGAGGATTAATACTGAAAATCATCTTCATTATTTTATAGCAACATATACTCGTTTAAAACATTGATTTTTTCTATTTGATTCAGGAAAACGAAGGTGCTTATCGTCTTATAAAACAAGAGTACCAATCAACGTTGTTTGGGTACAACGTTCAATTTTCACCTTTACATAATCTCCTTTTTGGAAATTCATTTTAGGGAATACAACTATTTTTCCCTGTGATGTTCTACCAAATAACTCTTCTTTCGATTTCTTAGAAGTGCCTTCAATCAACACTTCAAAAGTCTTGCCTATGTCTTTTTTGTTTTTTTCTAATGAAATGCGGTTTTGGAGCTCAATCATGCGGGTAAGTCGTTCTGATTTTACTTCTTCCAAAACATCGTCGGGCAGGTGTTTGTGGGCATAGGTTCCTGGTCGTTCAGAATATTTGAACATAAAAGCACTATCGAATTTAACTACTTTCATTAGGCTTAACGTTTCTTGAAAATCTTCTTCTGTTTCACTACTAAATCCACAAAAAATATCAGAACTTAAGCCACATTCTGGAATGATCTCTTTGATGGCATCAATACGTCGTAAATACCATTCACGATCGTATTTTCGGTTCATTAGTTTCAATATTTTGGAACTTCCACTTTGAAATGGTAAATGAATTTGATTACAAATGTTTGGCTGTGATGCGATTGTTTTTAATAAACGATCCGAAAGATCCTTAGGATGTGAGGTTGAAAAACGAATACGCATTTCTGGTTGACTCTCGGCTACTAATTTTAGAAGATCGGGAAATCGAAATGGGCGGATTTCTCCTTCTGGTTGATATTTAAATGAATTAACATTTTGTCCTAATAAAGTAACTTCTTTATAACCCTTTGATGCTAAATCAGCAACTTCATTTAGTATGTCTTGTGGCTCACGGCTTCTTTCTCTGCCACGTGTGTAAGGTACGATGCAGTAGGTGCAAAAGTTATTGCATCCACGAGTAATTGAAACAAATCCAGAAATTGAATCCTGTGTCAGCCTTTTTGGCAAAATACTATCGTAAGTTTCGTTGGTGGTTAGGTCAACATTTATAGCGGTTTCTCCCTCATTGGCTTTATCGATAAGGTAGGGGAGATCGCGGTAAGCATCGGGGCCGGCAACTAAATCGACTACTTCTTTTTCGAGTAAATCTTCAGCCAAACGTTCAGCCATGCAGCCAATTATCCCGACAATTAATTTTTTATTCTTTTTTTTAAGTGATTTTAAAAAAGATAATCGTCCCCAAATACGTTTTTCTGCATTATCACGAATAGAGCAAGTGTTAATAAATATGGCATCGGCTTCGTTTTGGTGTTCAATTATTGAATATCCATTTTCAGCCATTACAGCTGCGACTACCTCACTATCGGCTACATTCATTTGGCATCCATAGGTTTCGATGTGCAATTTCTTTTTCATAGAAGAATATTCTCTTTAATTGGCTGCAAATTTAATTTCTTTAATCAAGAATGAAAACCGAATGGCAATAACTGTAAGAACATATTAATATATAATCATCACTTTAACGAAAACGGATATCTATTTTTGTGTAATAAATAAAAAAAGTGATGCTAATTAAAATTTTAATATTTTTGGTTATCCTAATGAGAACTAAATGAAACAAACTTTTGGTATACTGTTGCTTTTACTAAGCTCAATTTTATCACTACACGGTCAGAATTACGATAAAAAATGGGGCCTTAATATCGATTATGGCTCGATTCAGTATCGAGGCGAATTAGGCGATCAGTTTTTTGATTTTACCAAATGGCAAAGTGGTTATGGCGTTGGTGTTTCTCGGTATTTAACTCCTTCGTTCGATGTTGGAGTTCGACTCGGCTATAATTTTTTATCAGTATCTGGTCCAGGAAATCAAACTTTTTCGATGAATGGTAATTTATATTCCTTATTGGCTGGTGTTGAATATAAATTTGCAAATGGTGCTACCATGAAAGAAAACGCCTTGCTTAAGCCTTATATAAAAGCAAGCGGAGGAATGATTTTTGGACAAACATGGGGAAGTAGTATGGACTTGAATGGTGCGTATTACAGCTTACCCTTAAATGATTTTGTTTTTTCTTTAAAGGGAGGAACAAAAGTTAGAATAAATGAGAACATAAATGCTTTTCTCGAATTGGGAAATTTATGGGTTACCGCCTTAGGAATGGATGGATCAACCGCAGATATAGCTTCCGACCAGTTTTTGCAACTAAATATTGGTGTTTCTTTTAGTATTGGTGTTTTGAAAGATAAAGACCACGACGGTGTGGTTAATAAATTGGACCAATGCCCAAATACTCCTACATCGTTAGTTGTTGATGCGTTGGGGTGCCCCTTGGATACTGAGGGTGATGGCTTAGCCGATTACCTAGATGAGTGTCCCGATCAGGCGGGTGGAGCTTCAACTAAAGGTTGTCCCGATAAAGACCAGGATGGCTTGGCTGATAAATACGATACTTGTCCTGATGAAGCTGGACCAAAATCAAACGGAGGGTGTCCGTTTGAAGAGTTGAGCGCTTTTGGTGAAGATGAATTGCCCCAATATATTGAAGAAGTAGATGATGAAAGAGATGTACAGGTTTTCTATGTTTATCAAAACGAAGATACAAACCCTGTAGTTTTCTCTTCGGAAAAAAATACAGGAATGGCTTACGATAAGGATGGAGATGGTGTTTCAGATAACATTGATATGTGTCCAACTGAAGTTGGATCGATTGAAAATTATGGTTGTCCTGAAGGTTTTTCTGAAGCGGATGAACTAAATGCTGTTGTTAATCTTCCTTTGTCTGATATCGCTGTAAAGCATGGCTGCCCTGCCGATATTGATTGTGATGGAATTACCGATGATTTTGATAAATGTCCTGAATCTCCAGGCTCTTTGCGAAACATGGGATGTCCGGTAGAGAAGATGAAACCCTCATGGAAAATGGAATTAGATCCAAAATCGGTTCATTTTATGAGTGGTCGGTCGTTTTTAACAGAATACTCAAAAGCTAGAGTGGATAAAGTTGTCTCTTTATTACGTAAAAATTCGAAGCTTAATGTATGGATGTTGGGACATACCGATCCCAGTGGCCCTAGTGATGTGAACTTAACAATTTCAGAAAAACGAATTCAAACGATTGTTGATTATATGGTTGCAAAAGGAATTTCAAAAGAACGCATGTTTTCCATTGGATTAGGTGAATCGTTTCCGGTATCTATTGTGTTTAGTACCGAAGGACAATTATTGAATCGAAGGGTTGATTTCTATTTGTTTGAGTTTGAGTAATTTTTCTTTCTCAATGAATAGCTTCCATCACCTTTTTACATAAAACTCCTGCAATTATCATCGAAATCCTTTTTTGCTTAGTAGTAGCACTTGAATAGCAAACCACAGGTAGTACCCATTCCAATAAGGCCATGTAATAGGGAAGTAAGTTCTCGTTGTTATTTGAACATGCAAAGGCATAGTTTCGCATTTTATGAATTAGAGCAACATTCTTTGCAATTTCGGTTGAATGATTTCCTTCGTATGTATTCTGAGGTAGATTCCCGAAACTTGGAATTTGGTAGAAATCTAAAACAAATTTAATCATGTGCTCTAAATCAACCTCCGTTTCTAGAGGTGAATTTTCAATCATAAAAATGGCTTCGAGGCGTGCGAAATCTGAAACAATCGATCGTGGTTTAGTCTCTGAAAAATCAATCAAATAAACATTCATGTCTTGATCTAACAAAATGTTTTGCATGTTTAAATCTCCGTGGCAAATTGATGTTGGGTAAGTAATAGCATACTCACTTTTTTGGGTAAACTCATGTTTTAGAAACCAATATGGATTTACAATTTCGCTTTTGTTCTCGTCTAAAATAAGGGTTGGGTTATTCGACGAAATGGAAAATTCTTGCTCGGCTGTTTCGCATAAATTTGGGAAAAAGGTAAGGGTTGGGTTGTGATCAGTATACGGATGAATTGTTTCAAGTATTGGTTGACCGTACCATGGTTTTAATATTTGCAAGAAAATTTTATCGAATAAGGGTTCCAACTCTGTAATACTCCAATCTTTGTAATAATGAGTTAACCATTTTAACTTAGTTTGTTCTCCACCAATACCAACAAAATTATAACGCAAAGCTCCTATATTGCCATGGAATTCAGTACCCAAAACAATAGCGCTATTGTTTAGTATATAGGGCATTGCATAGGTCTTGCAGCGTTCGGCTTCTCGCTTTATCATATCCCGATTTGCTATTTTCAAAACAGTTGGACGTAATTTTCGTCCTTCTAAATCATAGGATTCAACTTGAAATGTTTGAGCTGAGAACCCACCATGTAAAGCGTTCACCTCAATTTTAGATGAATCGGTATATAATCTTCTGATAAGATATTCTTCGTAGATGGTAAGCTTTGATCCTTTTGGATAATTTATTGCCAAACGATGTTTTGAGGCATCCACTTTTTGCTTGGCTTTAAATAGCCAAATACTCGGACTCATTAGAGTTGAAGTAAGATCGATTGGTTGAATATTTAAAATATTCTCAAAGGTTAATACATCGTCAATGAGTTGATCTAGTGGGCTTTTAATTGCCTCTTTAGGGAGCTGATTTAAAACAAACTTGGCACCAAGGAAATGAATATTATTGTCTGATTTGAAAACAGATTGTTGAAGAATATTATTGCCGATAAACTTCTTTTCTTTTATAATTCCAAGCACTGAGATAGAAGGGCTGTTTGTATTAAAATCGGTAATACAAAGGCCGTACGTATTTGTGCCGAATGTGTCATTTGTAAGTGTTTTTAGTAAATTGTTACAATTGATTGTTGTTGGTTTTGATAATTTCAATTCTATTGACGGTGTAACTCCAAATGACATTGCCCAATCCACTACAATTCCTGATGTTTTTGTGTCTTTTGGTAATTTGAAATCAGGAAAAAACGCTGAATCAAATGGAATAAAACCACCACAATTTGAAGTGCTTATGAAAATGCCTTTCTCTTTATCACTATTATTAAACGAATCGGCTGAAGCGCCTATTCCTACTGAAAAACCCAATTCATGATAACTTGCAATTCCTTGA
>JAQIBQ010000552.1 GCA_027859005.1 Prolixibacteraceae bacterium
AGCAATTTGATCTTTGGGCTTATTTAATTTTTGCCATCCACTTGCCAAATCAATTTGACCAATTAATTCAGTAGTCAATAATTCGGAACGATACCGGGAGCGTGCCATTTCTTTTTCAATCTCAAAGAAGTTAACCATGTACTTATTGCTTTGATATTGCTCAACCGCCATTGCCTCGAATGCCCAGCGCGATACCATTAAATCACCTATGATTGGAATTGCATCTTTGTTGACCATTTTGTCTTGCAAGTCGTCGAATTTTACAATTACACCACACAATAATATTTGTGGAATCAGTAAAAGTGGAATCAGTATTTAAATGGTCACAACCGAATAGAAAGCTGAGGAGATATTTAAACCCAATAAATTTGAGAATACCGCAACTGAAAATAACACCATCCAAAATGCAAAATTCATTCCGTGTATACTTAAAATGAGGTTGCCAATTAGCACAAACGAAAAGGCTTGAAAGGCTGAAAGAAGTATGAGGAAAATTACTTTTGAATTAAGATAACTAAAACGGCTTAGGTTCAAAAACGATTCGCGTTGAAGTATTTTACGGTCTTTAATTATCTCTTCGGCACTTACACTCATGCCCATAAAAAGTACTACAACAATTGACATGAAAAGGTAGGATATTAAGCTTTTGTTTTCGAATAAAATGTAATTATTTGCTTCGGCAAAACGTGTAAAATAGCCTACAATTACAGCCAATAGTGGAGCTTCTAAAATGTTTATAAAAAGGTATTGTTTGTCGGTAGTTTTTATGCGCATATTGCGTTGAAAAAATATGCTAAACTGTTTCAATAATCCTGGTTTTTTAAATTCCGACTTTGGTGTATTTGAATGTTTTTTATTTTCGTATGTTTCTTGTTTTTCGGTATACTGTTGGAACCAATATTCAGGGGAAAAACGACGTTCTGTCGTGAAATTACCAGAGCCGTCAATCTTTTTAGTTTCAACAATCTCAAGTACTTGTTCGGGGTTTACATTACCGCAATTGGTACATTCACAAACATTGGCATTTACCAGGTTGCCTTTGGTTTTGAAATAGATAATAGCATCGAGTGGGTTGCCGGTATAAATTGGTCTTCCTCCTTTGTCCATTATCCATAGCTTGTCGAACAATTTAAAAATAGCCGAAGAAGGCTGATGTATGTTAACAACAATTAGTTTTCCATTTCGGGCTTGTTGTTTGAGCAGTAACATTACTTTCTCCGAATCGGTAGATGAAAGACCTGAAGTAGGTTCATCAACAAACATAATGGCAGGTTCTCGAATTAATTCAAGCGCTACGTTCAACCTTTTACGTTGACCTCCGCTAATGAACTTTTTCAGCGGGCTACCTACTTTCAAGTCTTTAAAAGTTGATAGTTCTAACTCGTTTAATATTTTGTCAACTCGTTGCTTTATTTCTTCTTTCGAGAGTTCATCGAAACAAAGACAGGCATTGTAATAGAGGTTTTCCCATACGGTAAGGTCTTCAAAAAGCAAATCGTCTTGAGGAACAAAACCAATTAAGCCTTCAATTTCTTTGTGGTTTTTGTATATGTCGAGTTGATTAATGGTTAAGCTTCCATGTTGCACAGGAATGCTACCATTGAGTATGTTCAATAAGGTTGATTTACCAACACCACTTCCCCCCATTACAGCAATCAGTTCTCCAGAGTAAGCTTCGAATGAAAAACGATGCAAACCGTTGTTGCTGTTTTTAAATTTGAACTCCAATTCCTCACCTTTAAACGTAAATGAAGTAGCTATTTTAGTGTCTAAAAATTGGGACGTAATATCGGTGTAGTAAATTGGTGAGATGCGGGGCCCTCTAATTATTCTACCTTCCTTAAATGCATAAAATCGGTTGGGAAGAATTGGGTTTCCTTCCAATGTGGCATCGTCGTTTCCTGTGAAAATAAATAAGAAATGATCGACCAACTTTGAGTTTAAAAATATAAACTTCCCGTTGAAATTTTTTTGGTAACAATGCTTGCTTTGATGTTCTGGCTTGCTTTCCTGATTATCTATTAATAAGAATTGAGGCGATTTGCTCAGTTCTATAGGGTTGTGGAAAATAAAGGTTTTGAAGAGTTGTAATTCGATGCTTGGAATTTCGAAAACCTTAGCTAAGGTTATAAAGAGTTGTTCTGCTTTCTCGGTATTTCCACTTTTCGACAATTCTAAAAAGCGAAGAAAAACCATTATTTGTTCATCCTTGTGCAAGCGGCTTTTTATATTTCCACTTATTATTTCGGCTTGCTTGTAAAAGTCAATTTCAAATTCATTCACTCCTTCAACGCCATAAAAATCGAGCAACTCTTCAAAAAGATTTACGTACTCGTTGTTCGACGAAATCCCCCAATGCAATTCAAGGTATTGTGTGAAATTATTAACTGCCTCGTCTTTTTTGGATTCATTTATTGCCGAGAAAATAGCAAATAGATTTATAAGAGCATTTAACGTTACCTCATTCATGTATGAATAGATTATTCGTTCGAAGCGTGGTAATGAATTAAAGAAATGAAAATCCGGAAGCTTGTACTAAAACTCCCGGATTGTAGTATTTTATAACATACTTTTTCTTAGTTTCTCAATTACTGGGGCAATGTTGTTTAATCCTTCTTCGTCTATTGTTGGATTTTCTTCAAAGAATTTAACCAATGGAATAAAGTCGTTATAAAGTGGTTTTACATTCTCGTCGTCCGAGATAAGTTCAAGTAAGGAATAAACGCTTTTGATGCGTTCGCCTTGCTGACTTAAGAATTGTAGCATTGGTGCATTATTCTGAGCAAGCATTGTTAGTTGGCTCAAAATGTATAATCCTTCGATGTTGGTTGCTATAAATGATAGAGCATAAATGTAAGTATGTTCACACGACATGAACTTTTGATACGATTGGTTCATCATCTCGGTTACCAAATAGTCTAAAGAATCTTTATTCTCGACATTGGCCTTAATTCTATCTCCAAATGTTTTGTATGAATTATGTCCGTCTTCAATTCCCAATTCTTTAATTAATTGCTCTTCAATATCTGATAACTGGGTAACCATATCGGCACGTTGATAAGTTTTAGCATAAACTAAATCGAAACCATAAAGGCCTAAAGCCATACTCATTTGAGTTTCGGTCATGAATTTATCAATTGCTGTAGTTGCAACAGTTAAATCAAAGATATAGGAAGCACCCACTTCGTTTACGAAATCGGTAATCTCCTCAGCCTTAGGCGTTGTTTCAATAATCTCAACTATTTGATCTTTTAGTTTTAAAGCATCAAAAACTTCAACTTCAACAGATGCTTCTTTCCCTTCAGAATTTGTGCCTTTTACTTCTTTTGTTTTGGTTGACTGATTACAACCTGCAACTAGTAATGTTACAATTAAAATAGCGAGTAGGTTTCTTAGTAAATGGTTTCTCATGATTGCAAAATTTTGGTTTTTTATTATGGTTAGTTACCCAATAGTTTTAAAGATAGCATAAATTGATCACTGTTTGCAAGTCCTTTTTCAAATTTCATTGCATATCCAGCCGACCATGTTGTTTTTAAATAAGAAAAAAGAACAAGCTCAACATCGACCTGGCAACCAAGATTATAAATATTTCTTGTCATATTGCTCAAATCATAATTGGTGATAAGGTGTGTACCAAATAGTGCAGTTTTAATGTAGGTTGGATAAAACCAACTTGTTCCCACATCCCTTAACCGTATTGGTTTGAGGTTTAACTCACCCATTGTTTTCACATAATTGTGGGCTTTAATTTCGTCAATTGCAACACCTGGGAAGGCCAGCGGTTTACGGTATTGTTCTGAGGGTTGCCAATCGACATAATTGTTTCGGAAACCACCGAAATAGAAGTGCGATAAGGGTGAGGTTCTATCGCCAAATGACTGTCCAATGCTGTTTCGAATCCAGAAACTTGTATTACGCACTCCTGGCATTAGAAATCCAACGTTTTGGTTTGAAATCAACTCAGGGTATAATTTATTTTTAGCCAGTAAACTTTGTGCCGAAATTTCCCAAGTAAATCCTTTTTCGTGTTGAATACCGCCTAATGTTTTTCGTAGTTTTTTTACTTCGAACGATGCAGTAAGAGCCTGAAAATCTTTAATAGGTGTTACAATGCTTTGGTATTGTGGCAGTACTTCTAAATCGCCATAAGTGTATGCGCCTGCGTTAAACGTATATACAAGTGGTTTTTTAAGTGCAAAAACTCTATTGTAGTTTAGGCCAATCATATAACCTGCTCTACTTCGTTTTGTAGGGCCAAATAAATCGTAGAAATCGGTTTTATTATAGGCTGCTTTCAAATTCCAATTCCAATATTTCCAATCGAGTTGAGCATGAATCTTTTGTTTATTGCTATTGCTTGACCAAGGGGATGTTCCAAGGAATATTTTTATGTTTGATATTCCAATGTAATCGCTAAAGTTTAAGCGATAGCCCAAAGCCATTGTGTTTTTGAACCCGGCAATGTCAGGATAAGCATTAATCAGTTTCATTTCTTTAAACATGTTGTATGACCCCTCTTGAAACTTCAACGAATCAGTCATTATTTTGGGAGGCGCAGATAAAGTCAATTCTTTAATTTCCGGATTTCTTTCGTAAACGAGGTTCCCCAAGTATTCTATTGAATTGGCATCTTCTAATACATGAATTGGAATTGTTCCCGGTTGCATGCCATCCCGTTGAAATTTCAGAACAATTAATGAATCGGGGCAATGTTGTAATGGCATAAAGAATCCAGTTTCTGTATTCGAAAGCAATTCAAAATTATTATTGGAAAGTGATATGCGCCAAATGTTAGATACACCGGTATAATACGATGTCCCGATTAAGTATTGGTCGTTGAGTGAAAATTTGAACTGGTTGAGCGTATTGTCTTCTAATTCAAGTATGGTTTTGTACTGCTTTATTCCATTTTCAAGATCTTGTAATTGAAACAGAACTACCGATTGGAACCCACTTACTCCAGAAAGCGTAGCACTTAGCTGTTCTCCATTGTTTGAAATTGCTAAATCGAATAAGCTTTTGCCAAACTCGGCTGAATACATCGGGATTATTTCGGTATATGGTTCTGGTATTTTCACTATTATTGAAAAACCATTTTGATGTTTTACTCCCCAAATGCTTCTGTCTTTTTTGTTAAAAACTAATTCACCCGTTCGAGAGAATTTGATTAAAGTTTTCTTTTTCTTAGTATTGGCATCGATTTGAACCAGACTTCTGTAATTATGGTTTTGTTCAGTTATGAAAATCAGGTTTTGTTCGGGATCATATGCCAAATGAGTAGAATAATACAACGAGGGTGAATCGAGGTTCGCCAGCTTTTTAATTTTACCTGAAACAACATCAATTTCAGAAATTTGAGAAATTATGCCAGGATAGTTAATAGCTGCATACAGTTTATTGGTTGAGGGGTTGTAGCCATATTTCGAAACATTACCCAATACTTTAGTGGTAATTGCATTGAATGGAGTTAAAGGATATTCTTTTACTCTTTTAATGTTTTCTTGTTGAAAGCTATATTCCCAATTGCTCCATTCTTTCCATTCTTCAGCAACTGGCTTATTATAAACCTGTTTGAACTGACCTGAATAGAATGCTTTACTAGAATCGGTACGAGAATAGAACTCTCTTAATTGATCTACACCATATTTTTGAGCTAAATAGCTTACAAAGCGAGTACCGTATAAATACGCGTTTGCTCCTACCTGAAAATCGATAGTTGTTCCTTCTGTTTCGAGGCCAATAACAGAGTAAATGGGTTGTTTTTCTGCTACAATACTGCGAAAATACATTTCGTCGTAGTTTCCCATTGCACGACCTAGTCCACCCGACATCCAAGTTTCCATAAAACAGGCAATCCCCTCGTGGTACCAACGTGGTGAATACCAACGAGGAACAGTTAAATAACTCCAGAGACCTGTAATTGGAATTTTTTCATAACGCTGAATTTTGCCTAGAAACAATTTACGATAGAAAGTATCTGTTTTGTTGGGTTTATCGGCCATCACAATATGGGTCATTTCATGGTTGAACAACCACTGAAAGCGTTCTGCCGAAGGAACAATACTAAAGGCAAAACTGTAGGGCTCGATTCCCAGAAATATCATATTTTTGGGCATTGCAATTGCTCCACCATGTCCAAAGTCGGAAAAATCGTTTAGAATTACGTAGGTTTTAGGATGCTTGTAGTCCCAATACATTTTATGAAAATCGGTAGCATTTCGGAAAGTACTTACCACATGCGGCACCAAATAAGAATAGTTCTTACCGAAATAAATTAATTCCAAATCGGATTCTTGATAATGATAAATATTTTGTGCAGAAGCATTAAAGGATACTTGTAGAATGTTAAGGAAAAGCGATAAACCAATAAATAACCTTCTCATGGGTTGATTTTATAAAAAAAATAATTTGAATGAATACTTAAAAATAGATAGAAGATTCTACCTATTCATCTGTATGGATATACGCAAATTGGATTTGCAGTGCTATATATTGCCACACTACCAATTAGGCGATTTAAGTGTTTGAGCACTGCCTATTATAGCATTCCCTAATTCCTGAGCACTATGTATTGACCCTAAGCCTTGAATATTATTTATTGCATTTTGCAAACCTCGCAAGTCTCCAACGTTTATTAGTGCTAGTTTCTCCTCTGAATTAATAAACTCTGAGATGCTGCCAAGGCTAGCTGCTTGGTTAAATGTAATCATACTCAATTTGTCCGTAGTATTTATTGCCCTGTTTACTTCGCTATTAACCGCATCCATTGTATTTTGGCTAAATACACCAAGACCATTTTTGTCTAACAAAATATTTTGCAGTTTTGCTACGTCATTTATTACAAGTGCTTCAAGTGATTGACTATTTTCAACCACACTGTTAAATTCAGTCTCACTGGAATAAAACTCTTTTTGGTCGAGGTACTTTAGCATGGGTTTGTCGTTGGTGATATACGAACTTGCAACTTTTGTTGCGAGTAGATGATCGTGCGATAGGGCAAGTTGCGTTAGTGCTTGTTTGTTTTGCTCTTGTGGTTCATCTAGTAAGGTTGCTGTTATTTCCATAAAGTCGAGTAA
>JAQIBQ010000554.1 GCA_027859005.1 Prolixibacteraceae bacterium
GATACAAGGGTGGCGAAGGAAAAAGTCTTTTGTATAATAATCAAAAGTTGATTTTATTCATTCAGCAGGTAAAAAAGATGTGTTCGGGCCAGCAGAATTTGCAGGTATCAGGTCACGGGAATCAAATCCAAGTTGCGCCATTAGGGGCTATAAAACAAAAATGTCATCCCAGAAACTGGAATGACATTTTAAACAATTATTATACTAATTTTTTTTATGATCTACGATCGCTACGTCTTTTACCACGTGGACCTTTGTTTCTATCGCGGAAATCGTTGCCTGCAAACTCGTAGTAGTCTTCAGCTTCGATATTCACTCCATTAAAGTTCTTTTTGTTAAGTTTAGCAATTAGTGGTTTTAAAAACTTGCTATCAACTTCTACCGATGAAGCACGTTTAAAAATATCGCTTTGTCCAATTTCAAGATCTTTTACGCCTGAAGTTTTGACCATTAAGTCAATAATATCGATTTTACTTACGCCTTTTCCTTTTCCTAAGTTGAAAACCACGCGCGACATGCTTTTGCTACTAGGTTTTCTCTTATCGTAAGGCATTCGATCTGATCTATCACCTCTTCCACCTCTTTCGGAACGGTCAGATCTATTTTCACGTTCAGATTTAGCAGATAGATTTAAATCAGGTGCATTTTTATAGTAATCAAGAAAACGATTAAACTCCTGAGAAACAAAACGTTTAATTATCTCTTCTTTCGATAAGTCTTCGAGCAAACTATTTACTTTCTCCATGTAAGGATTAATTTGCTCGTGATTTACTTCAGATTGGTGCACTTTCTCAATCAGTTTAAATAACTGACGTTCGCAAATTTCTGCTCCTGCAGGTACTGGCTTACGTTCAAACTTTTTACGAATTACTCGTTCAATCTGACGCATTTTACCTTGTTCCTTCATATTGATGATAGAAACTGCAATTCCTTCTTTTCCTGCACGACCAGTTCTGCCAGAACGGTGGTTATAATTCTCAGGGTCGTCGGGTAAATTATAATTAATAACGTGTGTTAAGTTATTAACATCCAATCCACGAGCAGCAACATCGGTAGCAACCAGTACACTTAAGTTACCATCACGGAATTTGCCCATTACATAGTCGCGCTGACTTTGGGTTAAATCGCCATGAAGCGCTTCAGCACTATAGCCGTCTTTCATTAATGAAGCAGCAACATCTTTGGTTTCTTGTCGTGTTCTACAAAAAACAATTCCGTATATATTGGGGTAATAATCTACTACCCTTTTTAATGCAATATACCTATCACGAGCGTGTACCATGTGGTACAAATGAGTCACACTATCAGCACTTGCATTTTTCTGTCCAACCGTAATTTCAACTGGATCAGTCATGTATGTTTTACCAATGGTGGCAATTTCAGGACTCATGGTTGCTGAAAATAACAGGGTGTTTTTCTCTTTAGGTGTTTGTGCTAAAATAGCATCAACATCTTCACGAAAACCCATTTTTAGCATCTCATCAGCCTCGTCTAAAACAAGCATTGTCACATGAGATAAATCCACACGATTTCGACGAACTAAATCGTGTATACGCCCAGGAGTGGCAATAACAACATGTGCTCCTCGTTTAAGCGATCTAATTTGTGTATCTATTGGTGCCCCACCATAAACGGCAACAGTACGCAATCCTTTGATATACTTACTATAGGTTTCTAAATCACGGGTAATTTGCAAGCACAACTCACGAGTTGGACTTAAAATTAGCAACTGCGGATAATTATTTTCTACTTGAATATTTCCAATTGAAGGCAAACCAAAAGCTGCAGTTTTACCGGTACCAGTTTGAGCCAGACCAATAATGTCACGATTTTTTTCTACTAATAATGGAATTACTTTCTCCTGAATAGGAGTTGGAGTTTCGAAGCCCATATCAGTGATAGCCGTCAGAATCTCTGACGAAAGGCCCATTTCTTTAAATAACATAGTTTTAAATTTAAAGGCCTTCCCGTTTCATCTTCACCACGAATACAAGTCAACCTATTCTTATTGACCGTCTTTCCCAATCCTTGCTCTGACTTAAAAAAGCCACAAGGCACAATTAAAAACTGAAGGAAATTGAATCAAAAAGATTCTTACGACGGCTTATTTTATAAATATCCCCAGTTTTTAGCTTAATCGGCGGCGCAAAAGTAGTAGAATAAAATGAGAAATAAACTTATAAGTTGTTTTATAGTCGAATGTTAAGTTATTAGGATTGTATTAAAGTGAAAAAGAAAAGATAAATTTCGATTGCCTATGTAACAAATTTCTGATTGCTAAGCTTATTTAATATTTTATATCGAATCAGTTATATTTGCACACCATGCTGCATAATATTATATTAAAAAATATCGAAACTGAATTTGTATTTGCGTCTTCGCGAAGTAGTGGACCTGGTGGCCAAAATGTAAATAAAGTAAACACCAAAGTTGAGCTCAGATTTCACGTACAAAATTCACAATTCTTTTCAGAATTGGAGAAGTTTAGAATCCAAACAATTTTAAAAAATAGAATTAATAGTGAAGGTGAATTATTAATTGTTTCTCAGGGCACACGTTCTCAGTTGAAAAATAAGCAAGAAGCAATTGAAAAATTTCACCAACTAGTTGCTGCTGCTATAAAACCTCGAAAAAGAAGAAGACCAACAAAACCTACAAAGTCTTCAGTTGAAAAAAGAATTAAACAAAAGAAGCAGCGAGGCGACAAAAAAGCATTACGAAAAAAAATAGATTAGCATTTACTCAATTTGAACAAATCCTAATCTATTTTTCAGTTTACAAACCAATAGGCCTACCAAAGGTGGTGAACCCTATTTTTAATATTTTCGTCGTATATACTTTTAACTTTAGCAAGCTGACTTTCATTCATTTTGCTCAAATCAGAAGCTTGAATATTAGATAACAATTGATCGGCAGTTGAAGCTCCCGGAATAACTGTACTAACAGCACTGTGCGATAAAATCCACTGCAAAGCTATTTGTGCCAAATTTGCATCTGGGAATGTATTTTTCAATGCTTCAACAGCATCAATTCCAGTATTGTAATCAATTCCCGAAAAAGTTTCGCCCTTATCAAAGGCTTCTCCATTGCGGTTAAAAGTCCGATGATCGTTGGGTAAAAATGTAGTTTGTTTGGTGAACTTGCCACTTAATAAACCACTAGCCAATGGAACACGAGCAATTACTCCGATGTTACGTTTTTGAGCTTGTTCAAAAAACAATTCTGCCGGACGTTGACGAAACATATTGAAAATAATCTGAACCGTATCAACATTATCGTACTCAATTGCTTTCAATGCTTCTTCAACTTTCTCAACACTTACCCCTAACTTCTGAATCTTCCCTTCTGCTATTAGTTTATCAAACTCAGCAAAAATTTCAGGTCGATAATACACTTCAGTTGGAGGACAATGCAATTGAATCAAATCAATGGTTTCTAACTGCATGTTTTTAAGACTATCTTCCACAAAACCGCGTAAAGCCTTTGGTGTATATGATTGGTTGGTATGCGGATTCAATTTACGTCCACATTTTGTAGCAACAATTATTTTTTCAGAGCGCGATCTAAGCAAACGGCCAACCGCATTTTCACTTTCGCCGTTTCCATCGCCATACACATCAGCAGTATCGATAAAATTTATGCCATTATCAACCGCTTCATTTAAAATTTTATCGGCATTTGAATAATCAAATGGAACTCCCCATTTGCCTCCTACTTGCCATGTTCCCAAACTTATTTCAGAAATTTCAAATCCTGTTCTTCCCAATATTCTGGTTTTCATATTTTTTCTTTAATATTTAATTGAAACTCAATTGCTTTAATTGCATTCTACAAAATAATATGGAGCAAAATTAAGATAAAAATTTAAAACCGACTTCTCCAATTTTGCCAGAAAAAGGTATTATTCTGCCATCTATAGTATACTGACTAAACATTTCTTTACTCTGAATGTTTAAATCAAAAATACAGAATTTAAGCACACCAATGATCGAACAAAAGAAAGCAATACAAGCAGATAAGCAGTATAAAGAAATAAACTTCGAAGTACATTACATAAGACATTTAACCGACACTACTTATGTTGTTCGCTTCGACAGAAATGAAATGCATTTTATTCCTGGACAGCATTTATCGGTTGGTTTGGCTAACGATCCACAAGCTCGTGAATATTCAATTTACAATTCGAATAACGATAATTTTCTTGAAATATTAGTTAAAGAAGTTGACGACGGTATTGTAAGTAAACGATTGAAAAAAGTTAAACCAGGCGATCAATTAAAAGTTACTGGGCCAATGGGATTCTTCAAATTAGATGCTAAAACTATTAACTCGAGAAAACATTTATTTGTAGCTACCGGTACTGGTATTTCGCCTTTTCATGCCTTTGTGAAAAGTTATCCCCAGCTCGACTATCAGTTAATACACGGAGTTCGAAAGAGCGAAGAAGCCTACGAAAGAAGTGAATACAAAAACAGTAATTATACTTTGTGTTCGTCGAGGGATAAAAAAGGAGATTATAACGGTAGAACAACCGATTTTTTGCGTAGCCAAAAAATTGACCCTTCGACTTTAGTTTATTTATGTGGCAATTGCGACATGATATTTGAAGTATACGACATACTAACCGAAAAAGGAATTCCAACAGAAAATATCCATACCGAAGTTTACTTTTAAAAGGCAATGAGAATACTAGAAATGAGTAATGAGATTTAAAGTATCAAAAACCTTATTTCATCGTTTTTCTCAATACTAGATTCTAAATTCTAAATCTCTTAACTAAATGAAATACCATTTAATGACATTAGGTTGTCAGATGAATAAATCTGACAGTGAGCGAGTTCAAAGTGTAGTAGAGAAAATGGGATTTCGTTATACAGACAATGAAGAAGAAGCTAACTTAGTTGGAATTTTGGCATGCTCGGTTCGGCAAAAAGCCATCGACAAAGTATACAGCAAAATACACAAATGGAATAAGCAAAAAAACAAGCGGAACCTTATCACATTTGTTTCAGGATGCATCTTACCAACAGATCAAGAGAAATTTTTAAAACTTTTCGACATGGTGTTCACCATGAACGAATTGCCTGAATTTCCTCAAATGTTAAGTCAGTATGGTATTGTTACGCCCTACCGAATTGAAAATGATTTCGAACCCGAGGAATCATTGCCCTTTCCTAAAACCGAATTACCAACAATCAATTTAAATACAATCACTTTCAATCCGGCACAAACAAAAAGCAAGGCTGGACAAACTTTGATATTAAAAAAACCCGAAGTAAATATGAAAGGTTTTTGGGATGTAAAACCCAGTTACCAGTCGGCGTTCGAGGCTTTTGTTCCCATTCAAAACGGATGCGATAAATTCTGCACTTTTTGTGCTGTCCCTTATACCCGAGGACGTGAAGTCTCTCGCCCTTCTGTTGAAATAATTGCAGAAGTAAAAGAACTGATAAACAAAGGATTTAAAACCATTACCTTATTAGGACAGAATGTAAATTCATACGGTTTAGATAAAAAGGGCGAAGAAATATCGTTTCCCGAATTATTACAGGAAATTGGTAAAATTGGAGATGCATCGTTAAATCCGTTTTGGGTTTACTTTACTTCACCTCACCCACGCGATATGACTGTCGATGTAATTGAAGTCATCGCAAAATACAAATGCTTGGCCAATCAAATACACATACCTTTGCAAAGTGGCGACGACAAAGTTCTGATTCGGATGAACCGCAAACACAGCCTAAGCGATTACCGTAAAATTATACATACAATAAGAAGAATTACTCCTGAAGCAACCATTTTTACTGACATTATAGTTGGATTCACCAGCGAAAACGATGATCAATTTCAGAATACGGTAAAGGCTTTGGATGAGTTCAAATTCAATATGGCTTACATTGCACGTTACTCTCCCCGACCAGGAGCCGCTAGTTCACGATGGATTGACGATGTAGATCACGAAACAAAAAAAGAACGCTTGCAAATTTTGAGTGAAACCTTAAAAGTACATTCCTTAGCATACAATAAAAAACTACTTAACAGAGAACTAACAGTATTAGTGGTTAAGAAAGATAGGAAAGAAGGTCATCTTTCAGCACTAACTGAAGGAAAAATTATTGTTCGAATAAAGAGTAGCAATGAAGAATTAATTGGGCAGTTTTTAAAAGTAAAGATCAATTCTATAAGTGGCTTTTCAACCGAAGGCGTAGTTATTAGTTAGTTGTCAACCAATTAATGGCTGCTTCGCGAGTACTAAAAACCCCTAAACGGTAGTTTATTTGCTTTATTCCAAGACTTATCAATGTTGCTAATGCTGTATCTTTAGGGCGGTTCAGAATAATAGCTTCTTTAAACATCTTGAATGAGCGAACCGCCTCACTACTTTCAGTAACAATCTCTTGAACATTCTTTATATCAAAATCTAATTTAGTCTCACGTGCATCAATTAATATGTTCAATTTTCGTGGGAAGCTTTTGTTGTTTTTAATCAATCTGAAACCTTCTTTTATTGAAGCAACACTAATATTCTTCCTTTCATTAACTTCAATGAATCCTTTATTGGTTTTATAAGCAAAATTAGTAATCATGTTGTAAGAGTTTAGCATCAATTCAAATTCAATAAAACTAAAAAAGGTAAAAAGTGAAACAGTTTACAAATTCGATTACATAAATGACAGCTGGCTAATTAAAAACCCTTAAAAAGAAGTAAAAATTAAGACGAAGTACGCAAAAAGAAGTGCTTTGAATCTCCCCATTCGCTATACCCAATATCGCTATCGGCAAGTGCTAAGCGAGCATCCAAACATCCCATACATTGCTCTGGCTCCTCGTCAACACATGGTTTATTTTGATACAATGCATAATCGTTTCGGTAAAATCCAGGAGTAATATTTGGCATAATGATATTGGCTCCAATACGTATTGCTTTTTCTCTTCCTAAAGGATCAATAGCCTGCAAAGCAGTAGCAGCAGCTATGTTAATGTCCTTCATCATTAAACGAAGAATTGCAATCATCTTTAATGTGGTATCGAATCGTTCCTCAATAGGCCAAAGCTCATCTTTATAAGCATACAATGGTGTTTCGGAATGCTCAATAAACGGTCCCATCCCTACCATGTCGACGTCAAATTCTTTCATAAAAAGGAGATCATCTGCTAAATCAGAAATGGTTTGAAATGGTAACCCAATCATCACACCAGTTCCTGTTTGGTACCCTATTTTCTGAAGTGATTTTAAACATTGAAGACGGTTAGAGAAGGAATGATCCGATGGATGTAACTTTTTATACAACTCGGAATTTGAAGTTTCAATACGTAATAAAAAACGATGAGCCCCTGCATTAAACCAACGCTGGTATGTTTCTTCGCTTTGTTCTCCTACTGAAAGTGTAACTCCCAATTCATTATTACTTACTTTCTTAATTTCGTTTAAAAGCTTTTCAATTCTATCTGAAAATGCTGAAGAAACCAACTCTCCTGCTTGCAAAACTAATGACCCGTATTTATTCTTGTATGCGAACTTTGCAGCGCTTATAATTTCATCATCAGTTAAATTATACCTTTTTACATTTGCATTAGAATTACGAATTCCACAATAATAGCAGTCTTTTGAACAAATATTTGAAAATTCAATTAAACCTCTAAAAAATACATTCTTCCCAACATATTTTAATTTCGCCTCCTGCGCTTTTTTAAAAAAAAGAGCTCTATCATCCCCTTTACTTTCAAGCAATTGAATTAAATCTGCTTTTGAGTACGTTTCTTGTTTTAGTATGTTGCTAACTAATTTCATTTAGTTTTTCAAAAATGGGGAAATAATTAATAAATTACGACTTTCAACAGTAATTCTTATCCAGATTATTGATTTAATGGAGCATTACTTGTTTTACAATGCAGATAAGAATAACTTGTACTACCAACTGACTAAACCATGAACGAAGCTCTTCACTATACAAAACTCGAAAACAATCAGGTACAGTGCAAATTATGTCCCAGATATTGCATCATTGAAGAAGGCCGATTTGGAGATTGTCATGCACGACGAAACAGACATGGTGTATTATCGTCTGAAGTATATGGAAAACTATCAGCGATGAATACCGATCCAATTGAGAAAAAACCTTTGTATCATTTTTTCCCTGGTAAAGAAATATTATCGATAGGTACAATGGGGTGCAATCTGCATTGTGTTTTCTGCCAAAACCACGCCCTATCTCAATGCAATAACCGCAAACCAGTTCTTAAAAAGAATATACACTCTGATGACTTGCTTGATTTAATTATTAAAGACCAAAACAACATTGGAATCTCCTTTACCTATAACGAACCCACCGTAAATTATGAATACGTAATGGAGATTGCACGTTTGGTAAAAATGAGAAGCAAATTTACTGTAATGGTCAGCAATGGTTATATTAATCCCGATCCGCTTGCATTATTGACGGAATACATCGATGCCTTCAATATCGATTTAAAAGGATTCAATAATTCATTTTACAAAAAATACTCAAAAGCAACACTTGCACCCGTTTTAGAAAGTTTACTGCAAATTAAAAAATCAGGAAAACACTTAGAAATAACCAACCTGGTAATACCAACCATTAACGACGATGAAGATGAATTTGAAGCCATGTGCAAATGGATTTCAAGAGAATTAGGTGAAGATACAATACTGCATTTAAGCCGTTATTTTCCACGCTACGAATTAAGTCAATATCCAACTCCTCCCGAAATATTATTTCACTTGTACGATATCGCTAAAAACTATCTGAACCACGTGTATTTAGGCAATATGGCGACTGAATTGTATAGCAATACCTCTTGCCCAAAATGCAAGCATACTATAATTGAACGAACTTATTTTCATATTGTAAAAAGTGGAATTACTGACGATGGAAAATGTATAAAATGTGGAACAAGCATCATCAAGTACATATAAAATGAAACCATTGATTCGAGAAGCCCAGTTTGCAGGAAGTTTTTATCCTGATTCTATTGAAAAAATAGAAAAATTGCTTGGTTCCATAATTAATGTTGAAAAAGATAAAATTGATACATCCTTGGCCTCAAAATCAATTATCGGTGGAATTGTTCCTCATGCAGGATATATGTATTCAGGATATCAAGCAATTCATTTTTTTGAATTAATAAAGAGCAGCACTACAACTTTCGATACCGTGGTTATTATTAATCCCAACCATACTGGTTTTGGGAAAGGTATTGCAAATTTATCTTCAGCTCAATATTGGGAAACGCCATTTGGGAAAATTGAAATCGACAGGGAATTCTCCAAAACCCTAAGTATTACAAGCAATAGTTCAGCGCATAAAAATGAGCATTCGGGCGAAGTACAGCTTCCCATGCTGCAATATTTTCTTGCATACCCGTTCAAAGTGGTACTACTAACAATGAATATCCAAACTCCCGAAAATGCAGTATTTATTGCACATGAATTATTTAAAGCACAAAAAATTAGCACTAAGAAGATACTTGTATTGGCATCGAGCGATTTTTCTCACTTTGAAAGTATTGAACAAGGCTTTGAAAAAGATCAGCATCTAATTGATCAAATTCTTAGGAAAGATTCAAAAGAAGTATATCAGCAAGTAAAAAAAAACAACATTTCTGCTTGCGGCTATGGACCTATTATGACGCTTATTGAATATTCAAAATTAATTACGCAAAACCCTCATTTCAAACTACTCCGACGAGGAAACTCAGGAGATATTCATCCTTCTGAAAAAGTAGTTAACTATGCTTCATTCTTGTGTTATGAATAACTGATTTCGTTCGTTTTTCGGTTATTCAAGGTAAAAACTTAATTTAGCGTCAAAATTTATATTCTTATGATAAAATCGATGACTGGTTTCGGTAAAGCCGAATGCGAACTTCCAAATAAAAAAATTACAATTGAAGTAAAATCACTCAATAGTAAACAACTTGATATTTACTCACGTTTTCCGGGTACCTACAAAGTTAAAGATATTGAAGTGCGTAAACTGATTGCAGAAAAATTAGTTCGTGGTAAAGTCGAATTCAATTTGTATTGCGAAAATTTAGGAACCGATTCGAATACAGTTATCAACCAACCGATCATCAAAAATTACTACGAACAAATGAAGTCGATTTATTCCGACCTTAATTTGGATCTTAGTGAACTAACCATTCAATCGATTATGCGCTTGCCCGACTGCATTAAAACAGAGCATGAAGAACTCGACGAAGGCGAATGGGAACTTATTCTTGAAAAAATAAAAGAAGCTCTTTCGAAACTTGACGAGTTTAGAATCCAAGAAGGTAAAGCCTTAGAAATTGACATTAATAGTCAAATTGATTCAATTGCAAGCTTAAAAGACCAGATTACTCCTTATGAAGAAGAAAGAATAGAACGCGTAAAGACTAAATTGACAGATGCTTTAAAAGACATCCAAAATAACGTACAAAACGACCAGAATAGATTTGAACAGGAATTAATTTTCTATTTAGAAAAACTGGACATTAACGAAGAAAAAGTTCGCTTAGAAAACCATTGCAAGTACTTTTCCGAAACCTTGAAAGAAAAAACTCCTGGTAAAAAATTAGGATTTATTTCTCAAGAAATTGGTCGTGAAATTAACACCATGGGCTCTAAAGCAAACCATACTGAAATTCAGAAATTAGTTATACAAATGAAAGAAGCCTTAGAGAAAATCAAAGAACAAGCACTAAACGTATTATAGAACAAACACGGATTTCAACTTAAAAATGAAGGGTAAACTTATTATATTTTCGGCACCATCGGGATCTGGAAAAACAACAATTGTAAAGCACTTATTGAAACAAAATTTTCAATTAGAATTTTCAATTTCGGCAACAAGTAGAGCTCCTAGAGGCGATGAGAAGCACGGTAAAGACT
>JAQIBQ010000610.1 GCA_027859005.1 Prolixibacteraceae bacterium
TCCCATTCCATAACCACCGGCAACAATTACAGGAGCAGCACTTAAGTTTACTTTCTTTTGTTCGATATGACGTTCTAAAATTTCAATAACGAAATCTTCATCGCTTACCATTTTAGCCACATCCAATTTCTTCAACTTGCCTTTGTAAGTTTGGGAACGAATTTCGCTTTTCATTACCCCCTCGCGAACGGTAGCCATTTGAGGACGACATTCAGGGTTAATAATGGTAGCAATAATGTTACCGCCAAAAGCAGGTCGAATTTGATACAATAAATTCTCGTATTTCTTACCCGCTTTTTTGTCTTCGTGTTCGCCAATAACTAAACTGGTACAATCGGCAGTTAAACCGCTGTATAATTTACTTGAAACACGTGGTCCTAAATCGCGGCCAATAGGAGTTGCTCCCATTAATGCAATTTGAGGTTTCTCTACTTCAAATAAATTACAAATGATTGAGGTATGAGGTAAGGTAGTGTAAGGGGCCAAACGAGTATCGTCGGCTACGTGTACGAAATCTACACCATAAGGATAAATTTCATTCTCCATTCCTTTGAGATCGCTACCAATTAATAGTGCTTCTAATTTACAGCCTAGCTCATCGGCAAGAGCACGACCTTTTGTTAGCAACTCAAAGCTAACAGGGGCAATTGCTCCTTCTTCTATTTCGATATATACAAATACGTTGTTCATAGTTCGTTTTTTATCCAATGGTATGACTATCTATTAATTCTTTCATCAATAAGTTGATATCAGCATCAGTGTTTTCAACCTTCTTAGCATCGCTGGCTTGCAAAATCACATTTTGGATTTTCTTCACCTTCGTTGGTGAACCAGAAAGGCCTAATTGAACTGCATCTACTTCAACATCTGCAACAGTCATTTCTTGAATATTCAAATAAGGACGGTCGTTATAAAGGCTTAAGTAATCTTCGTTTTCATCCTGACGTTCAGAAACTGTTTTAGCATGCTTGTATTTCATAATCATACGTGCATTACGAGCACGACAATCGGGAGCAGAACTAGTAACAGTAATTACTGAAGGTAAAGGTGCTTTTACGGTTTCTACACCATTATCTAAACGGCGTTTAAGTTGAATGCTCTTATCGTCCATTTCAAGAATTTGCTCAACATAAGTAACCTGAGGTAAATTCAATTTTTCTGCAACCTGAGGACCAACCTGAGCTGTATCTCCATCGATTGCCTGACGACCACAAACTATCAAATCGTAAGCACCAATTTTCATAATAGCTCTTGAAATGGCATAAGATGTAGCCAAAGTATCTGAACCTGCAAATGCACGGTCGGTCAACAAAATTCCATCATCAGCACCACGGAACATTCCTTCACGAATGATATCGGCAGCACGGCCTGGTCCCATAGTCAAAACTGTAATGGTAGATCCTGGAAATTGATCTTTAATTCTCAAGGCTTGTTCCAGCGCATTCAGGTCTTCCGGATTGAAGATGGCAGGAAGCGCAGCACGATTAACCGTACCATCAGCTTTCATGGCATCTTTACCCACGTTGCGGGTATCGGGCACCTGTTTTGCCAATACAATAATCTTGAACGTTTTCATATGTTAAATTTTAAATTATTAGTAACAAGAAAACTACACTTAGCTTCTTATACTTGTATATCAAAGGATTATATTGCTTGTTATAATGTTACTTTTTAAAAGTTAGTTTACTGCTAAATTTTTCAAAGCCAACAAATATAATAATGTACTTTGTGATAGCAAAGCCATGTGTCGCTACAACATGCGTGGATAAAGGCTTTCGGTAACTCAAGGCAGTTAATAAGTTGTTCATACTGGCTTGTAAACACTGCCTGTTAAGGTTTCAAAACAATTAACCAGAATATTCGAATTTTCCCTCTTTAGATGTATTTTATTGTGAATTTGGAATGAATTCAGATAAAACGAATTAGATTTCATTAATTTTTAGAGAAATATTGTCGTTGCAGCTTTATTTCAATTCACCTTTTATATCTATTCGAGGATATAAAGTGACCTAATGGTTAAAGTGACTAAAGTTAGTTTCTTAAAAGTTGATTTTGAATTCAAAAACGGCCTGTCCCGATATTTCGGAAAAATTAATAATCCATGGAGCAAACACACGAAGCATTTGTTTGAAAACTTTAGGCAATTTAGGCACTAAATAGCCTAGTTATTCAATGAACGACCTTGTCGCAAGCGGACGAGGTATCAGCAAAGTTTATTTTTATTGTCCCCAATAAGAGAAACGAGGATGAAATTATCTGAAATAATTGAACGGAGAGGATCGGCCTCCTAAAAAGAATGGCGTTTAGCAGACAAAGCTTAGGGAGGGAGGGAAGCTTTTAAAAAAAAAAAGATCACCCTGCCGAACTTAGCTTAGGCAATAACAAGCCAATTATTTTTTAGGCAGCCGGGGCTTTTTTCCTAAGTTTTTGAGCTCGTGCAAAAAGTTAGTCTGCGAAGCAAAATGTATCTATTTTTTCTTTCATCTAAGAAATTCTAAACATTCTTAATTTTCTCCCCAATAAAATCAATTGCCTACTACTTCATACCAATTGCGCAATTCAAACTCAATAAATTTCATTTGCTGTTCTATTCTGGAATACCAATGATATAAATATAGTTACAGTTTGCACCCGAATATTTGAGTGATCTACTTTGTTTGATAACTATAGGCACTGAATAGTAAGCATCTTTCAAAGCTTCACGTTGAATGTAACTTTTAATAGCCTAGTTATTCATTTAAAAGAGTATCAATGCCCTCAATTAATCGATGCATTTCAGTTTCAGACTTTCTGCGAAAATGAATTTCTGAAGCCAATTTTTTAATCTTCTGCTTCTGTTTTGGGAAAAGTCTTAGCACGGAATTTAGCTTTAGCTTTATTTCGTGAACTACATCACCATTTTGAATAAAATAGTAATCTTTAGGGTATATTTTATCTTTTGAATTAATGTCGTTTGCTTCGGAAATATCGGATGTATGCTTGGCCAATAGTTTTATTTTGCCATTGTAAAGTACATGTATTAAATCGTTGTTTTTAAGTCTATAGCCTAACTCAACACCGTTATATTTAATAAAGTACATGGTATTTTGTTTTTCAACCATCGTAAATGAACTAATCGTTACAGGATCAATTATAAAAATACGCTTGAATTCTGGATTGTAAAAAACCAAATCGTTCTTCAAAATATCGTACTTCAATCGAACATCGTTTACAACAGATCCATCGTACATTTTGATATTTCCAGAGCACCAATCTTCGCTCAAAAAAGTAGAACCTTCAACCCCCCTGGGATGCTGGTAAAGTATACCTAACAGATTACCGACACCGTTAGATGCTTTTTGTGCATTGGCATGGTGCAACGTGAAATAAACGAATACAAAAACAAATAAGTAGTGTAGTTTCATTATTACGATAATTTATTCAACAACAAATTTAAATTCAGAACGATGTACTCTCCCCTTTTCATCTACAAGTTGTGCAATGGCAACATATGTGCCTTTTTCAAACGAAGTTTTTACAGTTACCTGGTTCATTTGCTGTTTTGATTTCAAACTTGGATTCCAATAGAGTACATCGCGAAACAAGGGTTGATCAGCTTCCTTATCTATTAACTTATTGTAGTAGGTATTTACTGTTAATCGCACTGCATTTTTGGGCATCTCTACATCCGAAAAATCTTCATTCTTAGTTCGAATAGATAAAGCTCCTTCAATGAACAATGCACCAAAACAACGAATTTGAGGTTGAATTTCAATACTTTTAATATCGTCGGAACTAAGCACATTTAAACTTGATGCTTCGAATACAGGAATACCATCAACTAAAATCCAGGGATTATCATAAAACGCTTTGCTTATTGGATCCCACAGTTTTATTGAAACTCCATTTTTTTCTTTTCGATATTTAACAATGGGGAGAATTTCCCACGCAATTTCTTCAAAATCTTGTAAGGCAACATATAACTCAGGAAAGGTTTTTATTAATGGTTCTCCATAAAATGGAATTTTAAAACCCCTCGTGTTTTTGTGAGCCTCTTCCAAAGAACCATATGCTTTATGCAGTGTTGCTCTGTTTATCGCCAATTTTACAAACTCACTGTTTTCAAATGCTGACGAAATGTAATAAGGTATGTTATTGGATGGCAATAATAATATTGGATAAACCTGTAAGTCGAATTCAACATTCTTATTAATGGTCTGAATTACAATGTCTTGCAAACCATAGTACTCGTTCAATAAAAAGCGAAATTCACCATTCTCATTGGTTCTAGCATAGTTTATTGCAGGAATTGTATCGGGAATTGAAAGAAGTACTTTTTTATTTACAACTGGGATCATAGTCTCCCTTTCTTTAACAATTCCGTTCAAATAAAGTTTGTCGTTAATTTTTATGGAACTATCTGTTATAAAGCTTGAAAAGTGTTTTGGAGTAGTGGATTCAAATACACTATCAACCTCAGCTTTTCGCACCAAAAAAGATACATCATCATTCAGATTAGAGCTATTGTTCTCAATCCAAAATTTGATTTCATCATTTGTTGAATAGGTAGTCTTTGATGCGTAGGTTGATAGGATTTTGTTCTTTACAGCATGTTCATTAAAGGGAGGGAAGAATGGAACATTTTTACTTTTCATTTTCCGTTTTTCGTTCATCTCATTGTTTCCAAAACGGTTAATAACAGCTATAGGCTTAGAAATCAAAGTAGGTATCCCATTTTTGTTTCCACAATATGCTCTGAGCAAATAAACACCAGTTTGTAAAGTATCGGGAAGAAGAATTGAACCCTCCCAATTTTCATATTGAGGCTTCAGAATTTGTGAAGATATAGTATAATTTTCGCCACATACATCAACAAAAAGTATTTTCTGTGTTGCCTGCACTTCACTGATAAGCGTACATGTAAACCCAATTTTCTCTCCAGAAACAAAGGTATTTTTATTGCTTTGAAGAATTAGATTATCAGCCTTTAATTGTTGAGCAAATGCCTGAATCAATGCAACTGTTACTACTGCTAGCAGATATATTTTTCTTTTTATCATTCTTAATTATTATTAAAACGACCAGAAATCGGGTGCTCCACCAAGCCAACAATCTTCATGTTCTTCGGGCGAAGGTAAAAAATCAACATCTTCATAACCTACAATATCTTTCGTGCCTAAATCTACTTTAATCACTCGTTTAGAATAAGCTGCTGTATTAAAATAACCAAAGCATCGTAAATCGGGATTGGTAGTACATTGAATATTGGTTGTAATTTCTTCCTCCAAGGGATCGAACAACTTTCCACTTGCTTCGCTTTGACGTTTTACACTTTTCCAAAAATCGGCTCCATCTTGGGTAATGGTATACTGCTCAATTAAATAATAAAAACCAGTAGAATACTTTGTATAAATAGTTCCTTCGAAACGAGCACTATCCACAGTCGAGGGATCGAGGTTGTAGTACGACAAAAAATGGAGGTCATCAAAAACTAGTGTATTGTTAGTTTCCTCATCATTGTGATCATAAATATAAATAGTATTCGAAAACATTTTCTTCCAGCAATAATAATTATACTCATTGGGAAGTTGAGTGCTCAAAACATAATAATTGATTAAAGAATTCCATTTATATAGAAAGCCAACATCTGAATCGATAGGTTTTTCTGGCTTAACAGCGATATTAATTCCGTCGTATAGCTTAACATAAGGCTCGTCCCAATAATTGTAATTTACTTCTTCTCTGACAGTATCCAGAAACTGAACATCCTCAATTCCTGTAGGTTCCATCATCACCTCATAATCGGAGTTGTATTTTTCACCATCGTCCGTCTTAACATGAAGCTGATAACGAACCCCTGGAGATGCCTGAATTGTATCGTCGGAAATGTAGTAACCTCTTGCGTATTCATTAAAAGTATATCTTTCCTCGTTGTCTGATTTCAATACAATAATTGCATCTTTTTCACCTTGAAAATAAGTTCGGTCAGTAAAAGGAATAGTTCTACTTAATTTTATGGTAAGCGGTTCTCTTTTATCAGTCAATATTGCCTCAACTACCAAAGAGTTTGGAGCTAAATCAATTTCAGGAACGTAGTAATCTTCGCAACCCAAAAGCGCTAAAAAGAGTACAAGGTAAATATGTGTTTTTCTTACTTTCATTCTACAGTATTAAAACCAAAAGTTATAAGTAAACGAAGGTACAGGTACCCCAATTACGGAAAATTTAAACAATGAATAGGTTCGGTATTCATTCTGGAATGAAGGTTTTTGTTTCTCGTAAAATACAGAGAAAGCATTGTTTCTGCCGTAAACATTATAAATAGAGAAAGTCCAGTTGCTTCTCCATTTTTGTTTTTTCAACAAACTACCCTCGTAGGTAATTGCCAAATCTAATCGATGATAATCAGGCAATCGGTATTTATTTCTGTCGGAATAACTAACAACTTCGTAAGTGCTATAAGTATATTTCTTCTCGGGATAAGTTGCTGGACGACCTGTACTATAAGTAAAATTTGAAGAAAAAGAAAACCTTCTTGAGATTTTGTAATTCATCACAATGGTTAAATCGTGTGGTTTATCGTAATTCGAATTGTACCAACGTCCATCATTAATTTTTTCTTCGGCAAATTCACTATTCATTCTTTTAAACGAACGAGAATAGGTGTAAGCTAACCAACCTGTTAAATCACCTTTGTTTTTCTTGATTAACAGTTCGGCTCCATAGGCTTTCCCAATTCCAGCAATTAAAACTTGATCGAGGTTTTCATTCAAAACAATTTGCGAACCGTTTTTATAATCGACAGTATTCTGAATGTCTTTGTAATATACTTCGAACGAAGTTTCATACATGTTACTTTTAAAGTTCTGGAAATAACCGATGGCCAACTGATCTCCGATTAAAGGTTCAAGATAAGTATCGCTCGATTTCCAATAATCAGCTGGAGTTATCGATGCGCTATTTGAAATTTGTCGTATGTATTGACGAGTGCGGTTGTAACCAAATTTTAAAGAACTTGAATTATCGAATTCGTAACGGAAAGCGATTCGAGGCTCAATTCCATTGAAATAGTTTAATAGCTCATATTGCCCAGTATAAGCTTCAATGCCCGTTAATGTTTCGGCATTTCGAGGAGCATTATCGAGGTAACGGTTAATTTTGTTGGGGCCAAGCAACATGAAGTTTGAAAAACGTAGGCCTGCAATTACTGCTAATTCAGGTGTTAGATCGAATTCGTCTTCGGCATAAACAGCGAATTCTAGTGCATTTTCGTCTTGCAAATCAATTTTGGGAGCAATGGACTGATCGTTGTATGGTATTGAGCTGCCTGGTTCAATTAAATAGCGGATTGCATTAAATCCTAAATTAATTTTGTGTCGGGCAATACTTTCCGATGAAAAATGGTAAGCAATCTGCTCCTGCTCTATCGATGTATTTAAACTGTATTCAACACTTTGCGAACTAAAATCGACAATGTCTGAATTGTATTTACTAAAGTTCACACTTAGGTTGCCCGAGTTATTGTTGTTAAAAATATGACTCCATTTGGCCGATCCTAATAAATTTCCATAACCGTATTCAGCATTGCCAGAATAATTAAAGTAATCGTTGCTTCCATAGCCAAATAAACTAATTCGATTTTTTGCATTCAGTTCATAATCCAACTTGGCATTGAAGTCGTAAAAATTGGCTGAACTTTGTTGTAGTTCGTAATTCTTCATCATATTTAACATCCAATCGGAATAAGTGGTACGGCCACCAAGCATAAAGGTTAGTTTTTCAGAAATTGGACCTTCAACCGACAAACGACTATTAACGATACCAATTCCTCCGTTTACTTTTAATTTTTCTTTTTGGCCTTTGTTTAAATCGATGTTCATTACCGAAGCAATTCGTCCGCCGTAACGCGATGGCATTCCCGATTTGTATAAAGTAACATCTTTAACCAGCCCGGGATCGAGCATCGAGAACAATCCAAATAAATGGGAAGTATTGTAAACGGGAGTTTCCTGAATAAGAATTAGATTTTGATCGATGTTACCACCACGCACATTGAAACCTGATGCATTTTCGCCGGTTGACTGTACTCCGGGTAGCATAACCATACTTTTAATTACATCGGGTTCGCCCATTAATACCGAAAGCTTTTTAATTGATTTCATGTTCAACTTAACCATTCCCATTGAAGTGGAACGGTAGTTGTCTTCGGGCCGTTCGGCAGTTACGTTTATCTGATTCAGATTAATTGTTTTTTCGTACAATTCAACATCCATCGATCCATCGTTGTACAAAATCACTTCGCGAAATTCGTCGTTCAAGCCAATGAATGAAAATTTTAACTGATGCTCTCCTACCGGTAAGTCAATTTTAAAAACACCGTTATAATCAGATGAAGTAGCTATACTAAGTTTTTCGCAAAGTATTTGAGCACCGGGAATTGGCGTTTTAGTTTTGCCATCTAAAACAATTCCTGAAACTATTCCCTTTTTGTATTTTCCTCTGTTTAAAGGGTTACCAATTATTACAACATTGCTTTCTACAATTTCTGATTCGGCTACAATTTCGCGGCCTGGAAGCAGAACTATATTTTGTTGGAAATTGATAAAATGAAGGTCGTATGAAATTAAAACTTTATTTAGAAAATCGTCTAAAAGAACAGTCTCTTCTAGTTCTGGGGTTGAGATACTATCGACCCATTCCGTTTTATAAAAAATTGTTATTCCGTGTTGGCTTTCTAATTTCTCGGCAAGATCAGTGAAAGATAAATTACCATACTCTTTATTTATTTCGATGGTGGTAACATCCTGTGCAAAAACATTTATGAATAGCGCAGATAGAATAATTAACAGGATAGTTCGTTGCACAATGGTTAGTTGGTTAATTGATGTTAGATTATGTTCACAAACCTAAATAAAAAAACCTATAAAGATGTTAACGCAATGCTAATAACTGAACTTTTTTTTATTCTATTCAAATTTGAGTTTTGTTTAGATTCATTTTGTGAACAAAGGTTTAATGAGGAAAAAAAAATAGCCAGAAAATTATCAAGCTATTTTGATTTAATCAAGTATTTGGGTTATTATTTTTCTTATAACTTACTCAGCTACAATTTTCACATCCATTGTAAAAACATCGCTGATCGTTTTGTCGCCAAGGTTATCGAAAAATTTGCCCGATCCGTAACGCACATTATATGCAGTACGGTCGACAGAAACAACAGCACTAAAAGTATTTTCCACATGTGTTGCTTCAAACTCAACAGGCTTCGTAATTCCTTTTATAGTTAAATCACCTTTCAAAGTAGCTTTATTATTTTCAAGTAATGTGCTTCCTGTAATTTTCAAGGTAGCTTCGGGATGAGCTTCAACAGAAAAGAAATCGTCTGATTTTAAATGCCCCACTAATTTATCATTCCATTCGCCTTCCAAATCATCGCAAGTAATGCTTGCCATATCAATTACAAATGTACCGGTTTCAACTTTATTATTTTTAACACTAAAAGCACCTTCTTTAATACTTATTTTACCGTAGTGCTCACCGGTTACTTTTTTACCGTTCCACTTTAGTTCCGATTTTGAAGGAACAACTTTATATGATTGAGCTACTGTTGCTAAAACAAAAACCACTAATACAATTGATAAACTAAATATTCTTTTCATGATGTTATAATTTAAACGATTATTAAATTTCAATATTGATTAAAAAACTATCTTTTTTTGCTTTGATTTTAAACTCTTTGCAGTCTTCAATTCCAATGCCATCTTTAGTGGTTAATGTTGTGTTGTTTAATTGAATTTCACCTTCAACCAAAAACAAATAAGTACCAAAAGAGTTTTCGCTTAAAACATATTTTATTTCGGAATCGGCATTAAGTTTTATTCGTGAAATTATTGT
>JAQIBQ010000069.1 GCA_027859005.1 Prolixibacteraceae bacterium
ATACGGGTGATCAGCTAAACACCGAATACGATTTTTCATTCGGTTCAGGTTTTCTTGCTCATGTTGTTGAAAAATGGGAACAAGAGGCACAGCAACTAACAAACACTAAAGTTCGTTTAGTGATTCCACGCATAGGAATTGTGTTGGGTAAAGAAGGTGGTTTGTTGAAAAAAACACTTCCGCTTTTTAAATTGGGGTTAGGTGGGAAAATTGCTAGTGGGAAACAAACCATGTCTTTTATCCATATTGATGATCTTGTGCAGGCATTCCTGTTTTTTATTAAAAATGGAAAAATAGAAGGCAGTTATAATATGGTAGCGCCAACTATTGTGAGCAATTCAGCTTTCACCAGAATTTTAAGTAAAATACTTCGTTTGCCAGCTTTTTTTACCGTGCCAGCTTTTGCTCTACGCTTGCTCTATGGTAAAGCTTCACAAATAATGATTAAGGGTGAAAAAGTGAAACCAGTTCGCTTGTTAGAGGATGGTTTTCAATTTAAATATAAGACTATAGATTCTGCTTTGTCAGCAATTATTCGTTAAAAGAATGATTTGATGACACGTACCAACACCCTAATGATGATGCTCAGTATATAGAATAGGATGCCAATCATAAAAACATAGCCCAATTGGGTAAATATTTCTTTCCAACTGCTTTTGTAAACAATTATTGAAATTACATTTAAAAGATCGGCTAAAGCTAGTGATACTAAAAGGTATAATAGTTCTTTCTTAATTCGCTTTGATTTAATGAGTATATCTTTCATGGCTGTTTTATTAGAGAATAAATTCAGAGGGCATATGTAATTGTTCGCCTGTATTAATAGCTTGTTCTCCTAAGATGGTCCAAATACTGGCATTGTATCCTTCCTTTGTTATTTTTTCGGGTGCCGAACCTGCTCTAACAAACTTTAGAAAGGCTTCTAATTCTAGCGTGGTGTCACCTAAATCGTTCGTTTTAACAATTGGCTCACCTTTGTATTTCGACGCTGTTTCTGGCACCCAACTCGACCCTCCAATTGGAAGATTGTCAAATAAACCATGTTCCACATTATTTATTAATTGTTGAATGCCCGGTGCTGCAGGTGGTGTTTCTGAATATTGACGGTTTACTTCAAATTCGATAGTGCCTTTGTGTCCCATAATTTGTTCTTCCAAACCATATTTTTTATTGCTGGTCATTGAGTCGTAAACAAATTGAGTGCCGTCTTCAAAAGAGTAAATTAAGGCAATATTATCGTTCACTTCACGTCCGTCTTTCCAGAACCGAATACTTCCAGTTCCCATTACTGAAATGGGTGTTTTTTGTAAAGCCCAAATCGCAACCTGAATTTGATGGGAGAGAAGTTCAGTTAATAAACCCGCTGAATACTCCTTGTATAAACGCCAATTGATTTTTCTCTCCAAACTTTTATCGTTGTTTGGTAAGGATCTTCTCCAGTTGTTGTTGCGGTGCCAATAAGCTCTGATTTGACCTATAGTACCCAAATCTCCATTGTGAATGCGTTGCATGCCTTCGAGATAAACTGGGTTAAACAAGCGCTGATGTCCAATTTGTAGTATCCTATTCTGTTGAATGTGGGTATCGTACATTCGTTTTATATCTTCCAAGTTGCGTGCCATTGCTTTTTCACAAAATACATGGATGCCGCTTTGCATACAATTAATAGCAATTTGTGCGTGCTGATGAAGCGGGGTTGCAATAATTACAGCATCCAGTTTTTCGTTTTCAAGCAATTGCAAATGGTTGGTGTAGGTTTTGGGACTACAATTGTGCTCTTTCAATAATTCAAGTGTGTTATCCAAGTGTAATTGAAAATTATCACAAATTGCAAGCAGTTTAAAATTTGGCTTTCCTGGAATTTCAAATAAATGTCGAATAAGCTGTTTTCCCCTGTCTCCAGTTCCTATTACTGCAATTTGTATTTGCTCATTGGGGCCTTTTGTTATTGAATTGTCGGCCAAAACACTCAGCCAAGGTGAAGCTGCGAGTGCAGCTACTGATCCTGTTAAAGCCAGGTTTTTTATAAAGTCTCGTCTGTTTTGATTTTTATCGATCATGATTACTAGCTCAGAATTTTACATTCAATGAAATTAAATTGTTTTTTAATTGCAGCATGTTTGTCTTTTGGTGCGGCAATGAGGGCTGTTGATAATACTTCTGCATCGACTGGGTTTTTGCTGCGTACTGCCACTGTTTTATTTCGAAAACATACTTCACCGGTTTTGGGATTTATAATGTGAGTTTTTCCTTGCTTATTCTTGGTTATGCTTTGACTGATTGAAACTGAATCATCGTTCAGTTTGAGTTTGAATTTCGGAAAGTCAGCTAAACTAAATGGCCAGTATGATCCATGAGGATGTGTGCCTTTTGTGAGTATGGAACTGTTCCCAAAACTGATGAATACATTTTTTAATTCATATTCTTGAAGCAGATCATTGATTTTAGCCAAGGCAATACCTTTGCCCATTCCTCCAAAATCTAGGGTCGTATTTTTTTTCAAAAATTGCAGCGATCTATCTGCATTATTCAACTGAACAGTTTCGTTAAAACCAAAGCAAATGTTTTTGTTAGATTCTTTGCCTTTTTTTATTTCCTCAATTTGATTGCCACAGCTAATATCAAAGTAACCTAGGGTAATACGTTGGTATTCCTTAGCTTGTTTTAGATATTTCCATAAATCAGCACTTAAAGGAATAATCTCACATGTTGATTTTTGGTTTACGAAGAATAGTTCAGAATCAAGGTTAAAACGACTTATGGTATGTTCAATATGTTTCAATACTAAATCTATATCCTGACAAACAAGGTCGAAATCACTTTTTAAGCAATTCCAGGCGACTATATCGAGTTGTGAATTCATTGCATGGAATGCATGATGAAATAATTCGACCTTGGTTTTGTCATTCATAGTTTGCTTAAATTTTAGGTTCCCAACCTTTTTCGTATTCTCGTTTCCAGAGTTTCATTGCCTTTTTGCTATTGGTAATCATACCTGTTTTTGGATCACATTCTAGCACTTCGCCTGTTCTGGCTGCGATATTTGATAAGTGGCACATGTTGGTGCTTATCACTCCTTCTTCAATGGTCGAATTTTGTTTTTCTTTTCCTCTAATGGCATTGAAAAAATTCTGAACATGAAGGGTTGACATATCTCCACCGCCACCAAGCTGTGTTCCACCTTCGCTATTGCCTGACTTTCTTTCACGAATAAGTTTGCCACTACGGTCGAATAATTTGTATCCTCCACGGTCGACCCAAACGCTACCTTCTGTTCCGTAAATGATTGTTCCTCGTCCGCCACCATAGGTGCTGTGAGAATTTCGGCTTTTGCCATCCCATTTTATTGTTTTTCCGCCAGCGTATTTCAAGGTTGCATCCATGGTGTCGTACATGGTCCAACCGTCATCTTTCCAATGGTATTTATCAGCATCGACAATTACTTTTTCAGGATTTTCTACCTGAAGTGCCCAGCGTGCAACATCATATTCGTGAGTCGCATTATTGCCGGTTTCGGCTGTGCCATGATCCCAGCCGTACCAGTGCCAGTTATAATCCCATGTATTGTGTTTGTATGCTTTTCTTGGTGCAGGTCCTTGC
>JAQIBQ010000074.1 GCA_027859005.1 Prolixibacteraceae bacterium
ACTTTCGATGGCACCTCTCCATTTTCATAATTGGACCAAGTGTTTGCCCCCATACCCAATACCTCCGACATTTTGGCTGCCGATAAATCGTACTTTCTCCTTATTGCTATTATCTGCTCAGGAAACGGAATGCAGTATTTTGCCCGGTATTGATTGATGACCTGATTGTAATTTAGTTCAGCAAACGATTCATCTTCAAATTGTTTTCCGGTATCGACACACTTGTAGGCATGAAAAATCAAATTGAATTGCTCTTTCCGAAAGGTCATTTCCCGTACTTCGCTTACAACAATTGTTTCGTTTCCTGTATATGGACTTTTCATAGCGTATTACTTTTTATATGGATAACACATGGGATATTCAGCAATGTGAAAAGAAATACAAATAGTTGAGCAACCTTTATAACCCATGGTTATTTTAATATATATATATCATGCTTTTTCACCACTTTACCAAAAACCCACAAAGGTTGCATCCCGCGCATTTGTTCTTCAATTGGCCCTTCTGAATATTCTTCACTAGTAAGCTTTGAAATAATCTCTTTTCGTTTTAATGTCGGAAGTTCCAATTCCATGGCTGTTTGAGCATTCTTTCCTCTTTCGTCTTCAAATACGATTTGGAATATCTTCATTTTCAACTTGAACTCTTTCAGAAATTGCTCAACCTCTGCTTTGGTTGTCATTGGGTACAAATTTAGATTATTAAAAGCTATAGTCCACTAAATAGTAGTATATTATAAGACAAATTAACAATTTATCAACTTTAAAGTGCTATTAGTTCTTTCCATACTTCCCCCTCGGTTCAGCCACCGCTTTTAACTCCTCTTGACTTTTTAGTTTTTTACTTCTGCCTACTGCCTTCTTACTCTTTTTAACTTCTTCTATTACCCGACAATTACTGAATGTAATCGCGATCAATACCTGTACTTTTTAATGCTATCTTTCACGATATCCACAACCACCGATTGTATGCTATAGTGAAACCTAGCTAGTCGGAATGTTAGCAGTGGCTGCTGGTGCGGATATGTTATCCGCGCCTTTCAAGTATTGGATCTGTGATCCTATTAAATAATATTGTATTCCAAATTACACCTAATGGCGCGAGTTTGCAACTTGTACTTTGCACTGTATCCAGAGTATTAATAATTTTAGCTTATTGTCAATTTCCTTTTTATTAAAATATATGGTTTTATGTTTATAAAAATGGAGCACGAGTTACAACCTTGCGCTATGTAAGGGCGTTCGAGGATGACAATTATAACAATATTGCAAGTGTCTAATGTGTTAACCTGCTTCGGGGATTGCCCATGAGCAATCATGTAAAATTTGTTATTTAACACTCCCTTTGCTCATTTGTTAACGCTATCATTTTAGTTAAATTTAGCGCCTAAATATATCTAACTATGACATTTTCAAAAAATTCAAAATTATTTGGATCTTTTCTGATCTTCATTTTATTTTCATGTGCAATCCATTCAAATGCACAATCCACTGCTCAGGAGATTAATTCGGCTATGGGAAGAGGTATCAATCTAGGCAATACGCTAGAACCGCCACTCGAAGGAGGCTGGAACAATGGCCCGGTGTTGGAATACTATTTCGACGACTACAAAGAAGCTGGTTTTACCTGTATTCGAATTCCAGTCCGCTGGGACGAGCATACTTCTAATTCATCACCTTATACTGTTAGTGAGGAATGGATGAACCGTGTTGAAGAAGTTGTTGATTGGGGCCTCAGTCGTGGCCTTTACATTGTACTTAATGCACATCACGAGGAATGGATAAAAGTAAATTACGACGATCAAAACATGAGCGACCGTTTCGATAGTATCTGGAGCCAAATTGCTATTCGTTTCCAAAACAAATCCGAAAAATTGCTGTTCGAAATGATTAACGAACCTAATGGGATTTCACAGGCGAATATTAATAAGCTAAACACCAGTGTGCTGGAAGTTATTCGCAAAACAAATCCTACCCGAATTGTACTTTTCAGTGGGCATCGTTGGTCCAATTCCGATGAATTAATGTCGGCTGCTATCCCCAATGATCCTTATCTTATTGGATATTTTCATTCCTACGATCCATGGAGTTTTGCAGGTGAAGCAACAGGTACTTGGGGCACAACAGCCGATCGTAATTCACTTAAATCAAAATTCGATAAGGTTCAGGCTTGGTCCGAAGAAAACAATATTCCAGTAACAATCAATGAATTTGGAGCAATTAAAAATGCCGACTACAATTCGCGCATGTACCATTACGCTTCATATGTCGAGGAAGCTTTAAATCACAACTTTTCCTTTAATGCCTGGGACGATGGAGGTGATTTTAGAATTTACCAACGTAATCAGCGCGATTGGAATGAAATAAAAGATATTCTTATTTACACTTCGAATACCTCACCAACAAAACTTAGTATAAGAATGGCACAGGACACCTTGTTGCAGCTGAAATGGACCAACAGAAGCGAAACCGCCGACAGTATTTTTATTGAACGAGGAAAAGGAAGTGCGAATTTTACAAAAGTAGCAGCCCTTTCACCTGAGGTGTCGGTTTATGACGATTACAACCTCAACGATGGTAGCACTTACTTTTATCGTGTAGTAGCCCATTACAGCAACTCAAGCGATATCCCATCCTACCCAATTAAAGGAACCTACAATCCTGTTTTTACTAATGTCGATTTGATGAAGGACGAAATCACTATTAATTCCTTTCGTCCTGGAGTTGTGACAATTCAAACAAATAACGAACAGCAAAGGACCATTTCTTTTTACAACTTAAGCGGAAAATTAATTGCAAAAAAACAAGTAGTGAATTCATTCACCGAATTTCAGTTGAATGAAAAAGGCATTCTACTTTATCATTTAGCATCTGACAAAGGAAAAATACAAACAGGAAAAATACAAACAGGTAAAATATTCATTAAATAATATTTCTAGGCATCCTTGCTAGTCGGAATTTTGGACTAGCTTGGTTTCAAGTCACGAAGAGGCGGGCACCATTTCATTTCTGCCTTGTCATTTAGAGGAAAGCGTAGCGACGAAAAATCTGTTGTAATGCGAAGGGATCTCTCACATGCGTTCGAGAAGACAATTCCATGCTCTCATTTTTCCTTTAATGGTGAATGGTCAGGTGTGATAAATCATATCTTATAAACGTTTCAATAAACGTTATTCCATTTAAAGCTTTATTTTTGAAGCGCTGTTAAAATTTATTCATTGGTATAGCAATGCGGCTTTAGTTTTCAGTTTGCAAAGTTGAAATTTCATGTGGAAAAAATATTCTTTTGTACTCATTCTATTTGTTCCTTTTCTTTTTAGTGCTTGCTATAAAGAATCTGCAGTTATTGCTGACTCCAATGAATTGATTTTCAATTTTCAGATGGATGAGAGTGTCGAAAAGATGGTAAACAAAACACCAGGTCGAAAAATCTATCTCAACCCTGATCCCTTTTTATATTTCAACGGTAATTCTTATGTAACAAATAGTATGTCTACCAGAGGGCAGGGATCTCTTAAGTACAGACGCAAGAGTTTCTCGGTTAACTTGGGAAATACAATTTCATTTGATGAATTTCCAGAAAAAGAGTTTGAGAAATTTAAGCTTATTTCAATGGTTTACGATTATACCTATATCGAAAATAAATTGGCTCATTTTTTTCTGAAAAAAGTTGATTTATGGCCATTAACAACCTTCCTAACTGAAGTAAAGTTAAATGGAAATCACAACGGATTGTATTTGTTTATTGAAGATCCTGAAAATTATTTCTTTACAAATAAGAATGCAGAAGTATTCATTCGTAGAGGTTACGATGCAGCCCTATCTAAAACAGAGCTTAATACTAAAAATGCCACCAAGTCAAAGTCTTTTTATAAAAGTGAGTTTAAGTCGTTGTACAAAATAATTGTTGACTACCAGGGAGATGAATTGTATAATAAGTTGCAAGAAAAGTTAAATCTTCAGAATTATTTTCGAAAAATGGCGATCGATTTTATTTTGCAAAATGCTGACAATACCGATGAAGTTTTTTTTTATGGAAGAACAATAAATAATGAGGTCTATTTCGATATTCAGCCTTGGGATTATGACGATTTGTTTGGCAGTCAGCCACATGAGGTTGGAAATAGTGGGGATGTTGGAACGGCTTTTGGCAAACGAAACTACGATACTTACAACGATGTGATTGAGGTGCTTGAAGGCAAGTTGGTTTTTACTATTGAAGACGACCTTGATTATATTATTACTGAAGATGAATTTCTGTATCAAAAATACTTAATTGAATTGGACTATGTTCTTGCTCAATTTACTCCAACAGATATTGAACAAATGTTCGATGTACTAAAGGAAAGGCTTGATCCCTTTTATGCCATTCCTGAAGTTATAGCTCAATCGGAATATGACAAGTCCTCAACTTCATTTGAAAAATTCAACAATAATTTGGTCGATAAGGAGAAATTTTTGATTGAACGAATTGATTGGATTAAAGTGGAGCTGTCAAAACAAAAAACAAACGAATGAATCTAAAAGGAATATTAGTATCATCCATTTCGCCAGTAAGCATACTTGCTTGTTGTCTTATTGTCCTTATAAATACAAGCTGCGACGACTTTGAAATCATTAAAAGTGATGTTGTTCAAGTTTCGAACATTAATAATAAAGATGTATACATTGCTCCTTTAACATTAGAAGGAAGTTACGATGGTGATGTGCTAATAAACGATGAACCCATAGTTTTTGATGATGGAACTTACACGCTTCATGATGCTGGTTTTTATACAATTTCACTTAATAATTCAGATCCCAATCAGTTTGTTCTATTTGATGAAGATAGGATGAGTGGTACTAATAGTTCTCCTGAATGGGGACTAAAATCATGGACTCCAGCCTTGCCTGTTATGGCTGATGATGCTGGTTTAAAATTCGACCTAATTCATCCCCAAAAAACTATTGGCAATATTGAAATACCGTTTGTTCTAAAAATTGAAGATTGGTCTGTCGATTGCTCAGCTAATGTAGCATGCAATGTAAATGGTCAAACTGATTTTCTCATTAAAAATGGAATCGGTAGTACTTCTCTCAATCTTCAAAATACAACTTCAATAGTTACTATTGGCAATAATGAACTTAAACTTGATCTCTCACAAAACACAAATAAAGAAATACTATTAAAAGGTGATATTTCTGACGAAAGAATGATTGAAGCCAATAGTATTGTGCACATTACGGCCGAAGTGAATGTTTTATCAACGGGTAGTTTAATATTTAAAGAGGGGGCGATTATTATTGTAGACAAAGGAGTAAATGTTTATAATAGTGGACCTATTTCTTTTAATGGTACCGAGAAAAATCCCATTCTTGTAACTTGTTCAAATTCCCTTAGTTATTTCGGAGGTTTTATTGCAATGGGCAGTAAGGCAGAAATTAAGGCCAGCCATACCTTCTTTAGCCGCTTTTCATATAATAATGGTGGCGAATTTGATTATGGACATGCACATCATCAGGCGCTATTTAAAAGTGAAAATTCGCAACAACAATTTGATCATTGTTACTTTTTTGATTCTCCCGGGCAGGTTTTTTATACTACAAATTCGAACTTGCAACTTAATGCAATTATTGT
>JAQIBQ010000130.1 GCA_027859005.1 Prolixibacteraceae bacterium
TTTCAATTTCGACTTTTTCAGGCAATTTGCTCGATACCTCAACCAACTGATCGTCGACTTCAATTTTCAAATTATAGTTCATTCCGTATGCTGGAATCAAACTATTGGATACATAAACATTGTTATCGTTTAAAGAAAGAACTTCACTTTGTTTCCCGTCGGCCGAAGAGATTTCCACTTTTGCATTTTTGAGTTTATTCAAATCGGGGGCTTCGTAAAAACCCTGACTGTATGATAAAGTTACTTCAGCCAAATTATTAACATTTGAAACACTGGCCTCAACAACCAATCGTTTTTCAATGTCGCCTAAATCGAGCACCACATCTTCTTCACAACTAATAAAGAAGAAAATTGAAAGTGCTATTATTATATATTTTTTATTCATTTCTTAAAATTTAAAATTCCAACTAATTGATGGTATAGCCGAAAATAAATACACCATAGTTGATTTGGTTTGACCTGGATTATCTTCGTCTTCGCTAAAAATAAAACTGTAGGGATTTTTCTGTGCGTAAGTATTGTAAACAGAAAAACTCAATTCCGATCGGTAATTCTTCTTTTGCTTTAACAACCAAGTTGCACCAATGTCCATCCGATGATAATCGGGCATTCTGAATCCATTTCGCTCGGTATATAAACTGGCAATACTTCCGTCGATATAATATTTTCCAGCGGGAAAAGTTACTGCATTACCAGTATAGTATACCCAACTTCCTGAAAAAGTCCATTTTTCACTTAAATGATAAATGGCTACTATCGACAAATCGTGAATTCGATCTTGCCTTGCAGGATACCAGTTTCCTTTGTTAATTCCTTCAATTTGTTTGAGCGAACGAGCCAAAGTATAGGCAATCCAACCAGTAAGTTTTCCTTCCTTCTTTTCGAATAGAAATTCAGCTCCATAAGCTTTCCCATCGCCGTACAACAATTCTGATTCTACCATTTCGTTCAACAATAAATCGGCTCCGGTTTTATAATCAATTTGGTTGTACATTTTCTTATAGTATCCTTCAACTGAAAGTTGGTATTCATGATTGCTTAAATTGCGAAAAAAACCAACACTAATTTGGTCGGCAACTTGTGGTTTAACATTCGGGCTACTTGATATCCAATAATCGATTGGTGTACCTGCCGTTGAGTTTTGCAACAAATGAATGTATTGAGCCATACGGTTAAACCCAGCCTTAAGACTTGTATTTTCGTTAAATACGTAGTTAATACTCAAGCGAGGCTCCCAATTCCAATAAGGTGAAAACCAATCTCCTTCTTGAAAGCTTATGGTATCAATTGCTTCTCCCAAGGAATTAAAAGAGAATTCATTTGAAGGCCCTCTTCTTGTAAAATTGGTTAAACGTAATCCATAATTGATTGATAATTGTGTGCCAATTTTTTGTTCGTTGGCTAAATACAACGCACTTTCTAATCCGGCTTTTTCGGCCACACTAAAAGATTGAGTTTCATTATCTAAAGTTTGAATCTCAAGACTACCAGGTTTGAATATATAATCGTTCAATTCAACACCAAACGATAAAGTGTTTCTTGGATTAGCATACAATGTAAATCGTTGTTTAAATGTTTTACCTAAAATTCCAGCACTTAAGTCGAAAGCAAAATCTAAATCGGCCTCTGTTTTATAATTGTAATCGTTGAGTATAATCGAGGTATTACTAAATAGTTTCGATGAAAAAACATGTGTCCAACGTAATGTCCCAACTTTATTTCCCCAATTAAATCCAAAACTTGATGCTTTCAGAATATCTCGGCCCATATACCCCGATAAATAAACCCGATCTTTTTGGCCCAACTCAATATGTGTTTTCAAGTTCAAATCGTAGAAATACAATTTGCTGTCTTTAATCGATTCGTTGTTCGAAAACACTAAAAACAAATCGGCATAAGTACGACGACCAGATATTAAGAATGAACTTCCGTTCTTCGCCAAAGGCCCTTCCAGTGTTAATCTACTCGATATCATACCAATGCCTCCACTTGCGGCAAAACGTTCAGAATTTCCTTCGCGCATGTGCACATCGAGCACCGAAGAAGCTCGTCCGCCAAAATTTGCTGGCACTCCTCCTTTATAAAGCTTCACATCATTTATTGCATCGGAATTAAAAACAGAGAAGAAACCTAATAAATGAGATGGATTGTAAATTGGAGCATCATCGAGCAACACCAAATTATGATCAGCCTGTCCACCACGAACAAAAAAGCCTGTGCTTCCTTCTCCTGCCGAAGCAACACCGGGCATCAATTGTATGGTTTTCAACACATCTTGTTCGCCAAACAACACAGGAATAGCTTTTATCATTTTGGGATTCAGCTTAAAAGCTCCCATTTCAGTTCCAATAATGTTTTGATTAATGGCTTCGGTACTAACAACAATTTCACCTATTTCTTCGGTTGAAGGCTCTAATTTGATATTATAAGTCATTTTACCATCAACCGACAAGGTGAATTTCTGCGATTGATACCCTAAAAATGAAACGGTTAAGGTATAAAAGCCAGGATTTAGATTTAAGGTATAGAAACCATAGGGATTGGATATGGTTCCTGTTTTCAATTGATCAACATAAATGGTGGCACCAATGAGGTCTTCGCCATTCGATGCATCTCGAACATAACCCATTACTGCTACTTCAGATTGGGAATAAGATGCTATTGAGATAAAGATCAATACGTAAAAAAGATATATTTTATTTCGCACTTTGTTATGTTTAACTTTTATTAAATAGAATATAGACAGTATAATGC
>JAQIBQ010000147.1 GCA_027859005.1 Prolixibacteraceae bacterium
TAAAAAATGATATTGAAAACGAAAAAAAATGAAACCATTCGTCAATTACATTATCGAAGCAGGTTTAAGCTTAGGTGTTTTCACCCTAGTTTATTGGTTTATTTTACGTCAGGAGACGCGTTTTAAAGCGACTCGTATTTATCTATTGTTGGCTTTATTGTTTTCAACACTTTTGCCATTCCTTTCAATTAAACTAAATTTTTTCAACGAACTTTATTCAATTGTTAGACAGGAACAAAATACTGAAATAGGAACCAACCTTCTAGGAACGGTAACTGTTTTTGCTTCAGGAATCCCGAGCAGGGTAAGCAATGCCATTCTTACATTCGATTATTCAGTAATAATCTATCGTTTGGGCGCATTTGCTGCTTTGTTTATTCTTTTATCTGGAATTTTTCAATTGTTTCTTCGTGTTTCAAAAAATAGAGTTTTTAAACTAAACAAGGCACGTTTGGTTGTTTCAGAGAAAGAACAATCACCTTATTCTTTTTTTAATTTCATTTTTATTGGGAAAGATTTAACGGAACAAGAGAACTGGAAATCAATGGTTCATCATGAATTAGAGCATGCAAAACAAGGACATTCGTTCGATGTTTTGTTTGTCGATTTTATGATGATATTTCAGTGGTTCAATCCGTTCTATTGGATGATTCGACGTATGGTTCGTGAGAATCATGAATTCTTAGCCGACAATGGTGTTTTATCACGCGGAGCTATATCAACTGGTCGTTATAAAGAGCTATTGTTAAGTCAGGCTATTGGTGGTCGTCCGGTAATAACAAGTAATTTTTTCAATGTAAAAACAGTAAAAAAACGATTTAAAATGATCACAAAAAATAACCATAAAACACAAGGAATTTTAAAATACAGCTTAGGAGTTGTGATGGCACTTGCTTTAACGCTTCTATTTGCTTGCGAAGATTTCGATCGCAGCTTGATTCATAGTAGTAATGCATCAAAATATATTTATGATGGTAAATTCATGGAGTTAGCACAAATTCAAGAAATTGGTATCAAAAACCTTCAAATTGTTGAAGGTGATCAGTTAGATGTTCTGTTAGTTTACTCTGAACTAAAGGATGAATTAGAAGAAGGTAAGTACTATATGGCTTTTAATGCAGATGATGTTGCTCAAATGAAACTTTGTTCGAAATTGGATGTTAATTCAATGAATAATGAAGTTGATGAAACTGTTGTAGTAGCCTATGGAATGGAAAAATCAGCAAATTACGACGAAGAGGTATTTGTTATTGTTGAAGACATGCCTGAATTTACAGGTGGCGAATTGGCTTTAAGAAAACATATAGGTACCTATGTTAAGTATCCTGCCGAAGCTGCAGTTCAAGGTATTCAAGGGAAAGTATACGTAACCTTCGTAGTAGGTAGTGATGGAGTTGTAAAAAAAGCAAAAATTGCACGCGGTGTAAATCCGTTATTAGATGCTGAAGCGATTAGAGTAGTAAACTCTTTGCCTAAGTGGAAACCCGGCTATCAAAGTGGAAAACCAGTAGCAGTATATTATACGGTACCAATTAATTTCCAATTAGAATAAGACAAATTTCGAAACGCCATTGTTGTTTATATGCAATGGCGTTTTGTTTTAAATAACTAAGCATGACCAAACTAATATTAATTGTAGCAATTTTTATCAGTAGCTTTCTTACTGTACTACAAGCACAAACAAAAGCAGAAAAATATTTTTATCAAGGTGAGTACACTACTTGTATTGAGTTACTTGAGAATAAACTATTGAAGGACAATATTTCGGTAGCTGAGTTTAAACTTTTAGCAAGTAGTTACGAAAAACAATATGATTATAAAAAGGCTATTTATACCTATGAAAAAGGCCTTGAAAATAATACCGAACATGAATTGCTTATTGAAGGTTTGGCCGATGCGCAACTTAGTTTAGGGTATAAGAAGGAGAGTCTTGAAGGGTATTTACATCTTTTAGAAATCGACAGTACAAATTTGAATGTTAAAGGTAAAGTTGCTGGAGTTTTGATGGATTTGAATCGTTATGCAAAGGCTAAATTAATATACCTCGATTTGTATACTGCCGATAGTACAAATGTCTTTTTTATGCGTCGTTTAATGCAAAGCGAATATAAGTTGCAAAACTATTACAAGCTTACCCAAATGAAAGAAGAGAATCCTTATTTCCCATCAGAAAATAAGGAAATGAACATGATGGTTGCCGACAGTTATTTTAAACTGAACCAAAATCCAGAAGCCTTATTTTTGCTTGAAAGTATTCTAAACAATGACTCGCTTTATATTCCTGCAATCAGTAAAACAGGATATATTTATTTTGCGTCGTATAGAGCTTATGAATCAGCAGTAGTTTATTACCGAAAGTTGAATGAATTAGAGCAGTTTAGTGATCCATTTCACCTCAAAAATTTAGCCATTTGCGAATACTTTACAGGCAATCAACATTTCTCGGCAACTATTTTAGATTCACTCTCAAGAGTAATTGAAAACGATCCATTTATTCCATTTTACGCAGGCTTATCGTATAAGAAAATTGGCAATGTCGATAAGGCATTAGAAATGCTCGAGAAGGCTTCATCAATGGTTATTCCTGCTTATACTGGTGATGTTTATCATCATTTGGGTCGAGCCTATGCTGCCAAACGAATGTTTAGGAAAGCACTGAGTACCTATCAGAAAGTACGTGAGTACGATCCTAAAAATTATCAAGTTCTTTATGATATTGCAGTTACCTACGAAGAATATAATTTGAACAGAACAATGGCTTTGGGCTTCTACCAACAATTTGTAAAAGAATGTAGCAACGAACGTTCATCGGATCTGAAGTATGCCGAAAGTCGGATTAAAATGATTAAAGAAGAATTATTCTTCGAAGGAGATTAGTTTTAAGCTGAAATAGCTTACTTTTCAATCAGTTCTAAATTGACGCTCGTAAGTCCTTCCTTCTTTCATCATTATATTATCTATTAAATGATTAAACACTGCAATTTTATTGCAGCTACTTTATTTTCTAGTTACTGGTTAAAACCTTGCAATTTGCTTTCAGCGATTTTCAATTTATTGCAGTTACTTTAGTTTCTATAACTATTGAATCAAAGATTAATAGATATTAGATGTCTAGACATTAGACCATTTTTTTTAAATCTAAAGTCTAGTGTCTAATATCTAAACTCCATATTTTCATGAATTTCATTCATCTTTAAAACCTATGTATTTTAAAGACATCGTGTTTCAGTTTTTGTGAATTAAGTAACAATAATCACTTCGGTAAAAATACTTCCTGTTTAACTCCAAAAATTCTTTTATTTTTGATCATCTAAATAAAAAAAACGATGGCAAACATTTTAGTGCTTTATTACAGCAAAGGCGGAAATACAGCAAAAATGGCAAAATATGTTGCCGAAGGAGCTGCAGAAATAGCAACGAACACCATTCGTATAAAATCAATTGACGAAGCGAATGCAGATGATTTATTTTGGTGCCATGGAATTGCGGTGGGTTCACCAACTCAGTTGGGTTTAGTTGCTGGTGAAATGAAACAATTTTGGGAAAAACTAGATGATGTTTGGATGCACATTGATGGCAAAATAGGATGTGCTTTTACCTCTCAAGGAGGTTGGGGTGGAGGTGCTGAAATAGCTTGCCAAAGCATCAATACCTTGCTGATGAATTTTGGTATGTTAGTATTTGGAGTTACCGACTATGTGGCCCATCAGTTTACCACTCATTATGGAGCGACACAAGCTGGAGAGCCTCGCATGCAAAAGGAAATTGATTCCTGCAAACGTATAGGTAGAAGACTTTCGGAGTGGGTTGCTGTATATGTCGATGGACTTACAGATTTGCACCCTAACAATGCCAAATATTCACGACATCCAACTAAATAAAGAATGGCAAGAATTGTTTCAACAAATATTGGTGAAAAAGTGAGTATTGTCCACCAAGGTAAGGAAGTAAAAACAGGCATTTATAAATATGCTTTTGACACTGCAATATATTTAGGCAAAACCGATGTGCAAACCGATAATGTTGTTGATCGTAAGTACCATGGAGGAATTGATAAAGCTTGCTATTTATATCCTTCTGAAAATTATAAATATTGGCAACAACAATTTCCAAATTTAAAGATGGAGTGGGGAATGTTTGGTGAAAATCTTACAACCGAAGGCTTACTTGAAAGCGAGATTCATATTGGATCAGTTTATCGAATTGGTGAAACGTTTGTTCAGGTAACTCAACCTAGACAACCCTGTTACAAGCTGGGTATTCGATTTAAGGATTCTAAAGTGGTCAAATTGTTTTCAAATTCGCCTTATCCAGGAATTTATGTACGCGTATTGAGGGAAGGATTAGTTAGAACCGACGATTCTATTGAACTCTTAGATAATCAAATTGAAAATCAAACTTTAACTGAAGTTTTTGAGCTGCTTATGAAAAGAAATAAAGATGAACAATTGATTAATAGGGCAATAAATACTTCGGTCTTGGCAGAAAGTGCTCGAAAGGATTTAATTAAGATACTGAATTTGGGAGTAGAATGAGTTTATTTTCTTAAATCTCAAGTTTAAATTCATCTAATACTTGAACAATTATTTGATGTGATTCCTTTTTTACTTCTAGTCATTTTAC
>JAQIBQ010000527.1 GCA_027859005.1 Prolixibacteraceae bacterium
ATTACAACCCGACTGGCATATGGTTTAAGTCCAATACTGCATGCGAGCATTCGCCTAATGAAAAATTGCCAGATTTAAAATTAAATATTCTTCCCCACAACAATGTCACATGATCCCAATTAATCCTGCTCACTCAAACAGCCTTTTCTTTCCCACAAAATTTCTTTCCACACAATAAATTACGACCCGACGGACATATGCTTTTAGGCCAGTCGCTGGTGCTGAAGTATTCATCACTCTATTGGAAATTATTTGCATTTTAAAAAATGGAACTATTTGAAGTAGGATAAAGCCATCTGCAATACAAATCAAGAGTTCAAATGAAACATTTTAAAACCATCTCAAAACTGAAGTGATCCCCATTTTTATTTAAGTGCATCAAATAAAATTTCAACAGGATGCATTGCTTTTCGGCCAGTACCATGTGCGATCTGTTCCCTACAGCTCGTTCCAGGAGCAGCAATTACAATAGTTTCGTCTGCTTCACGAATTGCCGGAAAAAGTACCAACTCTCCTATTTGCATCGATAATTTGTAATGCTCTTTTTCATAGCCAAACGAACCAGCCATGCCACAACACCCAGAAGGAATTTCATCCACTTTATAGTTAATCGGTAATTGAAGCATATCTATTGATGCTTTCGTAGTTGCTAAAGCTTTTTGATGACAGTGCCCGTGTAGCTTAATTGATAAATTAGCAGTAGTAAATTGATCAGATTTAATGTTTCCTTTTTCAACTTCCTGCATTATGAATTCTTCGAATAAAAGGCAATTCGGTGACAAATTTTTAGCATCCTCTTTTAGTTTATCGTTCACCAAATCGGGATACTCATCACGAAACGAAAGAATTGCTGATGGTTCGATCCCGATCAAAGGGCTATCTTTTGAAATAGTCCCTTTTAATTGAAATACATTTTTCTCAGCAAGTTTTCTGGCTTTTTTCACCAAACCTTTCGACAAATATGTTCTGCCGCTATAGGTATGATTTGGAATGATTACCTCGTAGCCCAATTTTTCCAATAACAAGACAGCTTTCACTCCAATATGCGATTCATTTACATTTAAGAACTCATCGTTAAACAAGTATACTTTTTTTGTATTTGACTGTTGCTTATTGTGCTTATTGTACCAGTTAGATAAGGAAAATTTAGAAAGCTCAGGTAAGGGTCTTTTTAAGTTAAAGCCGATGACGAATTTTAATAAACCCGAAAGTAATTTTGATTTTATCACCCAATTTGATATTGGATTTAATTTCATTGAAAACGCCATTAGAAGAGGGAAATAGGCAATTACTTTTGTGCGAATTGGGATTGGATTTCCATCGTAATGATTTTGTAAAAAATCTGCTTTTAAACGAGTCATATCAACACCCGAAGGACATTCACTCTTACACGCTTTGCACGACAAACATAAATCTAACGATTGATTCACCTCTTTTTGATCGGCCCAATGAAGCGAAGACGGGTGCGTTGTTAATTCGCGTAATGCATTCGCTCTGCCACGAGTGGAATGCATTTCGTTTCGCGTAACCATAAAGCTGGGACACATGGTTCCTCCAACAATCTCTGATTTGCGACAATCACCAGAACCATTGCACTTTTCAATAGCACGAGTCATCCCTTGTGTAATTTTATAGTCGAAATAACTGTTCAATTGAATGGTTTCTTCTCCAGGCTTATAGCGCAACCAGTCGTGCATTGGAGGTGTATCAATAATTTTACCTGGATTAAAGATATTGTTTGGATCCCAATCGCTTTTAATTGTTTTAAGAAATTGAAAAACCATATCGCCCAACATGAATGGAATGAATTCACCTCTTAGTCTTCCATCACCGTGTTCTCCACTCAACGAACCGCGGTATTTCTTTACTAGTTTAGCCGTTTCAATTGCAATTTTTCGAAAAAGCACTACATCACTTTTGTCCTTAAGGTTCAAGATAGGACGCAAATGCAACTCTCCGGTTGCAATGTGAGCATGGTAAACTGATTTGAGATTTAATTCATCTAATTTGGCTTGAAATTCGGCTAAAAAAGCAGGAAGTTTCTTAACAGGAACTGCTGTATCTTCAACAACTGATACTGGTTTGGCATCGCCTGGCATGTTTGATAAAACACCTAATCCAGCAGTACGCAAGCCCCAAACTTTTGGAATATCGTTACCCCAAATCAGAGGGAAATGATAGCCATAGCCTTTTTTCGACATGGCATTTTCAATTTGTGTTGCTCTATCAATTATATCTTGCTTGTCGCTACTACAAAGTTCAATGATCAATAATGCCTCAGGATCTCCTTTAATGAAAAACCGATTGCGTTGTGTTCCAATATTTCCTTTAGTTAAGTCTAGAATTGTTTTATCCATCAACTCAATGGCTGTTGGATTGAATTCAAGTCCAATTAAATTAGCATGAAAAGAATCTTCTAATTTATTGAAATGTACGCAAAGCAATGCTTTTTCGTTTGGAGGTAAATCAATAAGATTCAACTTCATCTCAGTAACAAAACACAATGTGCCTTCAGATCCTGCAATAAGTTTTGAAAAATTGAATTTTCCACCGTTCTTAGTAAAGGGCTGCGTTTTAGCTAAAGCATCTAAAGCATAACCATTGTTCCTTCGTGTTACTGTTGGATGTGGGTATTGTTTGGTAATTTCAGTAGTGTTTTCTTTCTTCTTTAAGATTCGATATACAGATTGATACAACTCACCTTCAAGCGATTTTTCTTTTCTTTTCAAAGAAAATTCATCGCTTGTTAACTCTTTAAATACAACTTCTGAATTGTCGCTTAAAATTGCATTAACTTCTAGAATATGTTCACGTACACTTCCGTGTACCAAAGAATGTAATCCACAGCTATTGTTACCCAGCATTCCTCCCATTGTACATCGGTTGGCCGTTGACGTTTCTGGACCGAACATCAATCCAAATTGATTTAAATGCATGTTCAATTCGGTAAGCACAACACCAGGCTCAACCCTCACCCACTTTTCAGCTACATTAACTTCTAAAATACGATTCTTGTATTTCGTATTATCGACAACCATACCTGAGCCAACTACCTGTCCTGCGAGTGAAGTTCCAGCACCTCGGGGAATAAGTGAAGTTTTATTATCAATTGCAAAATTGATAAGGGTTTTAATGTCTTTTTTCGATTTAGGAATTGCAACTGCTAAAGGAGTTTCTTTGTAGGCCGATGCATCGGTAGCATACAATATTTTACTGATTGCATCGAATTGAAAATCACCTTCGAGTTGCTGGGCTAATTTGCTTAAGTTTTTATTGTTGATTTTCACTGCTGTCCGATTAATGTCAAGTTTAAATTTATTTGCTATTTAACCACCGTAAGTGATTGATTATCAAATTAGGCTAAAGCACTTTCTTCAAAGATATATAAATTACCCCGACATTAATGTCGCGGCTATTTAAACCCCATCGATTATGGGCTTTAGTACAATTTATTATTTTTATCGGATACTAAATGATTAATTTTAAATGTCTTCATGTCTGTTATACATCTAATTCAACTAGAGTTATGCCTGAACCTCCAAATTGAATGTGTTCATTGCGGTATGAATTCACAACAGGCTCCGATTTTAAATAGTTGCGTATAACTTCCATCAATATTCCATTTCCTTTACCGTGTAATATTCTCAAGCTTTTTGAACCAACCATAATGGCCTCATCAATAAAAGTTTGAATATTCGACAAAGCTTCTTCAGCACGTTGTCAACGAACGTCAATATCGGGCTTAAACTTAAGTTTAGTGTCTAAAAGGTGATTCGTTCTTTGTAAAGAATCGGCTTTGGGCTGCATTTTAGCGTCCCTTTTTATTTTCTTCACTTCGTTATGACTGATATGCTCAATTTTATTGAGCGAGGTTGTAGTCATTAAATTCCCTAAAGCAACAACTACTTTATTCTTATCAACATCAATTATTTCACCAACACTACCACTTTCTTTTAAACGTATTTTATCGCCAGAAGCAAAAACAACTTTTTGTATTTCCTTTGCTTTGGGTTGAATTGTTGGAGCAACTTTTTTCTTATTACCTCTGTTTTTTTCTTTCTGCTTAAGTTTTTCAATCTTACGCTTTATACGTTCATCGTTTTCAGGATCTATTTGCTGAATGGCTTCATGCTCTTGAACTAATTTCTTTCGAATATCTTTCGTTTTCTCTTTCTCTGCTTGATTTTCACGAATTTCTTTAATGGTGCTTTCAACCAATTTATTTGCTTTTTCAATAATTAGTTGTGCCTCTTTTTTGGCAGCATCTACTATCTCTTTGCGTTGTTTTTTTGTGGTTGTTAGCTCATTTTGGTACTCTTCGCTTAAAGTATCTAAACTTTTTTCAACCTTGCGAATTCGATGTCGTTTTGTTTCCCAGTATTGTTTGTCACGAACAATTTCACGCAGGTTTTAATCGTAGTCGATGTGTTCCTTTCCTAATTTATCGGTTGCTTCTTTCAATATTTCTTCCGACAAACCAATGTTTCGAGCAATCTCAAATGCAAATGAACTACCAGGTTTTCCTATTTGTAATTTGAACAAAGGTTTCATCCCGTTTGAGTCGTATAACATTGCACCATTAACGATTCCCTTTTGTGAAGAGCCAAAATGCTTAAGATTTGTATAATGTGTAGTTATTACGCCGTAAGTCTTAAGTTTATTCAACTTATTCAGAACAGCTTCAGCAATTGCGCCTCCCAACATGGGCTCGGTACCCGTACCAAATTCATCGATCAGAACCAAGGAGTTTGCATCGCAATGTTTGGTAAAGTGTTTCATATTCATCAAGTGCGACGAATAGGTACTCAAATCGTTATCAATTGATTGTTCGTCGCCAATGTCGATAAAAATTGAGTTAAAAATACCTGCCCCTGAACCATCTGATAAAGGAACCAATAGTCCACATTGAAGCATATATTGAATAATTCCAACCGTTTTCAAACATACAGATTTTCCTCCTGCATTAGGGCCGGAGATTAATAGAATCCGATTCGGATCGTCAAAACGTAAGTCTAAGGGAACAACCTCACGATTTTCCTGCTTCAAAGTCTTCATTAACAAGGGATGCTTCGCTTTTTGCCAATCGAAAAAAGGTTCATTCTTAATTTCTGGTTTAATACAATCAAATTGTCGAGCAAATACTGCCTTTGATCGTACAAAATCAATTTCACCCATAAATTCGTACGAGGCCAACAATTCATCAATATCGGGACGTAGATTGGTTGAAAAATGTATAAGAATCTTTATTATTTCGCGTTTTTCCGAATTTTCTAATTCTCGCAAACGGTTGTTCATTTCAACAATCTCAGCAGGCTCAATAAAAGCAGTCTTTCCGCTTGCTGATTCGTCGTGTATAATGCCATTAATTTTTTTCTTATTCGCAGCAATAACTGGAATTACAGGTCTTCCATCTCGAATTGCCACCGTTGTATCTTCGTCTACAATACCATCTGTTCGTAATTGTCGAACAATTACTTGCATTTTTTTTGAAATACTGCCTTGAATTGAAAACATATGTTTCCGAATATCGTGCAATTCAGAAGAAGCATTGTCTTTTACTGCTCCCTGTTTGTTCAATAACTGGTCAATGGACTTTAAGGTACTTACAAAAACTTGCACATCGCCTGAAAGTTTTTTCAACAAAGGAAACTTCACTCCATTTTCACCATTAAAGAAGTTTATAATTCCTTTTAAAGTTTCTAATGAACGGCGTAAGTTGAATAGTTCAACAACTTCGAGGTAGGTTCCTTCAATTTTTATTTTTTTCAGGCCCTTACGTAAATCGTAGAAATGGTTTGTTGGAAAATTATCGTGCTCATTCAGAATTATAAGAAACTCAACCACTAATTGAGTTTGATAATTTACAGCCCCGAATTTAGAATTAAAAGTGATTGCGTCAACTTTTTCTTTTCCAATTTCGCTCAAACAATTGGCTGCAAGGATCTTCCGAATTCTATCAAAACCAATTTTTTGCTCAAAATTATTTGGGTAAGTTGCCTGCATTATCTCTTTTTTTTGCAAAGAAAGCTAGAATAAATGTGGCTTACAAGTTGGATTCACAAAGAGTTTCAATTACAGACAATGCATCGTTGGTTGTAAACGGTTTTGCAAGAAAATCATCCATCCCAATGCTTAAACAATATTCAATTTCTTCAGGCTGGTTATTCGACGTAATTGCAATAATTTTCATTGGATTTGCTGCATTATTCTGTGCTTCGCTTAATCTTATGGCTTTTGTTGCTTCATAGCCATCCATAACAGGCATTTTCACATCCATCAGTATCACATCATAGCTATTTGTTATGATACGATCGAGCACTTCTTGACCATTTCTAGCAAAATGCATTGTTGACGCAATTGGCTTCAAGGTGTATTCTGCAACTTTTATATTAATAGGATTATCTTCAGCGATAAGAATTGTATACTTTTTTGTGGAATTCATAATACTTTAAAAATATTTATGTTCATTAACAGCAACCTTATCAAACATTAATTCAAAATAAAAAACAGACCCTTTTCCTTTGGCACTTTTCACCTTCAATTTGCCTCCCATCATTTTCACCAGACGGTGGCTTATTGATAGACCTAAGCCAGTACCGCCATATTTACGAGTAGTGGAGCTGTCGGCCTGATTGAAAGATTCAAATATATGTTGGATTTCAGATAAATCCATTCCAATTCCGGTATCAATTACTTGGAATAAAATACAATGCTTCTGATCAGAATATCCTAAAATTTTCACATCAATTTTCACACTTCCCTTTTGAGTAAATTTGATAGCATTACTCACTAAATTTAGAAGTACTTGTTTAATTCTTAATGAATCTCCATTTACCAATTCAGGAATGTTGAAATCGATTTTTGTTAATAGTTCTATGTTTGCTTCAGTTGCACCGAAATCCAATAAGACCTTAACTTCGTCAACCAATTCATTTAGGCTCATTGGTGCGGTTTCGATCTCAAGTTTTCCTGCTTCAATTTTTGAAAGGTCAAGAATATCATTAATAATACTCAATAGGTTATTTCCAGAGCGTGAGATTATATTTACAATTTTTTCCTGATCGGCATCTAAATCCGATAAACTCAAAACATCGGACATACCAATTATTCCATTCATTGGTGTTCGAATTTCATGACTCATATTCGACAAGAAATTACTCTTCGCAACACTTGCAGCTTCAGCTTTTTGTTTGGCTAACTCCAAGCGTTGTTTTATCATTATTTGCTCGGTAATATCATGCGAAATACCAATAATACCAGTACATACACCAGTTTTATTTCGCAAGGGAATTTTTGTAGTTGAAAGCCATTTTATTGACTCTGTTTTCCAATTACAATCTTCAATTTTGTTCACTAACGATACGCCACTTTCAATAATTTTATTTTCTTCAATAGATAACGGTTCTGCTTGTTCATTTGAATAAAAATCAAAATCGGTTTTACCAATTACATCCAGTACATTGCTGGCACCTAACATTTTTGCTAAGGCTTTATTTACTCGGGTAAAGATTAAATCAGAGTCTTTGAAGAATATGGGTGATGGTATATTGTCTATTAACAACTGTAATAAATCGCGTTCAGCAGTCAGTTGTTGGCGGGCAGTAACCATTTCGTGTACATTACGGCTAATTCCAACGATACCAGTTGTATTTCCTTTTTCGTCTTTAATTGGTACTTTTAAAGAATTCATCCAACAAAACTGACCAGATTTAGTACCAACATATTCAAGGTTATTTTGAATGTTACCGTCGAATATAATTTGCTGTTCTTTTGCAAATGCTTCTTTTGCGTTTTCAATATTAAAGAAATCAAAATCGGTTTTACCAATTGCTTCTTCTGGATTTTCTATTCCAATAAAATCACATTGAGCTTTATTTATTTTAATGAATCGACTTTCCTTGTCCTTAAAGTAGATCGTATCAGGCATATTATCCATCAAGGCACTTAATAACTTAGTATCGTAGAAATGAGAAACTTCAGATTCATCTTTAAACCCAACAACCTCATATCCACCAATTACACCTATCACTATCCCTTCCTTTAAGTGAGGGAATTTTTTGAATTTAATCCATTTCTTTATGCCCGATTTAAATTCAATTTCTTTTTCATATTCATCAGTTACTAATCCTGTTTTTAAGATTTGATTATCGTATGACGAAAATTCTAAGGCATTTTTTTCATCAAACAGCTCAAGGTCTGTTTTGCCAATAATTTCTTCTATATTTCTGAGTTCAAAATCATTTGCAAACTTTTCATTACAACCAATGTATTGGCCATTTAAATTTTTCCAAAAAACCCGCATTGAAACGCTATTGATAAGCTGTTCAATTTCACTTACCGATGAATGGATTAATTTTCGAGGAAATATTGTTACTGAATGACCTAACAGTGCTTTTTTCCCTAAACTAATGGTATTGTAAAACTCTATGGTTGAAAAATTTAATGGAAGGTAATGATCAGTAAGATTTTCAACTTTTTTATTCTTAATAATTTCATCTTCGTTGGAAAATACAAAAACGATAAAATTGCTTATTGATAAACGATGAAGTTCATCGAAATGAGAAGCTATCAAATTTGAATTAACTAAGAAAATGATATCT
>JAQIBQ010000164.1 GCA_027859005.1 Prolixibacteraceae bacterium
CTCTTCTCTAGCCCTATTTAAGGATTTCTGAATGACTTTTTTTGTTACGTTAGCAAATTTTTGTGCCAAACGCCAATGTTGAATAGAAACGATATAGCTTTGTAATTTCTTCATCATTCGGTTAAAATTACTTTTATACCATCACCGCAAATTATTCAATAGAGGAACAACCAATAACTGTCGGACAAGAGAGCATTATTTCAATTCGTTACGATACAACGAAGGCAACGAAATTTTGTAATAGATCACCAATAAACGGGCAATAATAATAACCAAAATTGGTACAATTTGAAGTATCGGATTAATCACATTTAATTTATCTAAAATCAAATACAAAACCGAACCAAGAATACTAACTGTGGCATAAACCTCTTTCATAAATATTACTGGAACTTCGTTTACCAAAATGTCTCTTATTACACCTCCAAATGAACCCGTTATGGTTCCAAGTATGATACAATTCACAATACCAACTTCGAATTCAATTCCAATTTGAACACCAATTATGGTATACAATCCTAAGCCAATTGCATCGAAAAACAACAAGGGCTTACTAATGTGATTCAGCTTTGATTTAAACAATATGGCAAAAAAAGTTCCTGCAATTATAAAGTAGATGTAAGCAGTTTGATTGATCCAAAAAACAGTTTTCCCATTAATTAAAACATCGCGTAAGGATCCACCACCAACTGCAGTAACAAAAGCAATAATGAAAACACCAAAAGGGTCGAAACGTTTTTTCATTGCAATTAGTGCTCCTGAGATTGCAAGGGTAAAGGCTCCCAAGTATCCAATAAAATTTATAATCTGTTCCATATTCCTTTGTATTGAAAGAACAATAGTACAACTATTCGACTAAAATTGATAAGCCATTTCAAATTCAGAAATGGCTTATTTCAATAATATAGAAATCAACACATATGTATTAAAATAACACAACTATTGTTGAATAAATGTTACAATTTCGTTTACAAGTTTATCATTTAATGGTAAATCAGGATTTGAATATGTTGCAAAATTCTGTTGTGGATCTGCTGGTGCATTTTTCAAAATATGATTCATTTCATCCACTAAAATTAGCTGGGCTTTGGGTTGACTTTTCTTAAGCATTTCGGCATCCTCAACCTGCACTTGAATATCGTTTTTACCCTGGATAATCTGCACCGGAACCTTCAATTTCCCAATTTCGGTAGCAGGATTGTACTTAAACCAAGAACGCAAGTAAGGTTGAATATCTGCATTAAAAAGCCCCATTAAATATGGAGGAACATCTTCGACCTTCTCTCCAGCTTTCACTTTGTTGATCATCGATTTCACCAATTCGACTACCTCATCTGGTGTATGAGGATTCGAAACCTGATTGATGATAATTTCATCAGCCGGACGGCCAGGACCATTTAAACTTATGAACCCATCGGCCCCTGCCTTTTGAGCAGCCAACATACCAATGAGTGATCCTTCACTCAATCCGGCTACATAAACCTTGGTATACTTATTTTGAGCTTTCAAATACAGAATCCAGTTGCTTGCATCGTTCACATAATCATCAAACAAAATAGATGCATTGCTAAAACCAGGATAGTAGCTTTTGGCAATTCCTCGCTTATCGTAACGTAAGCTTGCAATTCCTTTTCCGACTAATTCATTGGCTAATAACTTGAATGAATTGTTGTTTAAATTGGGTTGATTTCCATCTCTGTCGGTTGGTCCCGATCCAGCGATCAACAACAAAATTGAAAGTTCTTTTTTTGCTTCAGGAAGTTGCAATGTTCCAAAAAGCTTATACCCTTCTGATTGTATGGATACTTCGGTTTGTGTACTGGGAAAAATCAGCTCAGCTGCTTTTGCCCCAATTGCCCAAAGTATGAAAGTAGATAAAATTACAAGTGTTCTCATGGCTATTTTAATTAAAGCCTCCCCCAAGGGGAGGAGATTGAAAGCTTGATTTATAAATATTAAGGTATTAACGGTGCTACCACAGTTAGTCGCATTTTATGTTTTCAATAAAAATATTTGTTAGATTTTCGGTCAAAAAAAGATGCTGTCTCTATTCTAGATTTTGTTAATTGATCGATGATTCATGCTATCAATATTCCCTGGGATAAATCCCAGGGCTAATGATATATAATTCCGTTTAAATTATTTTGCAGTAAGCAGTTCTTTAATTCCTCCAATTGATGAAAGAACACCAGTTGCTTCATAAGGCATGTATACAGTTTTGGTATCTTCACCTGAAACCATATTTTGTAAAGTGTCGATGTATTTAATGGCTACCATGTATTGAATAGGGTCTCCTGCAGATGAAACTGCTTCTTTAATTTTAATTACCGCTTCGGCTTCGGCTTCAGCAACCTTAATTCTTGCTTCGGCTACACCTTCCGCTTTCAAAATAGCAGAACGTTTTTCACCTTCCGCCATATTAATTTGCGACTCCTTATAACCTTCCGATTCTAAAATTTTTGATCGTTTGGTACCTTCAGCTTCCAGAATTTGTGCTCGTCTATCTCGTTCTGCTCGCATTTGTTTTTCCATCGCATCGCGAATATCTTTTGGAGGATTAATGTCTTGCAATTCAACCCTATTCACTTTGACGCCCCATTTGTTAGTAGCATCGTCGAGAATAATTCTCAATTTACCGTTAATGGTATCGCGCGATGTTAAGGTATCGTCCAAGTCCATTTCACCAATAACATTTCTCAAGGTTGTTTGAGTTAGCTTTTCAATGGCATCGGGTAAGTTTTCAATTTCATAAACAGCCTTAACCGAATCCATAATTTGAAAATAAAGCAATGCATTAATCTCAGTTCCAACATTGTCGCGAGTAATCACGTTTTGTTTCGGAAAATCATAAACGGTTTCACGGTGATCAACACGGTCTCTTGTTTTAAAGGTTACAATTTTTCGTCCATCAAAATCTTCTCTGGTAAACCGCCAAATAATTTGACGAGGCTTGTCGAAAATTGGGATAATAATGTTAAAGCCGGAGCTTAGGGTGCGATGGTACTTTCCGAGGCGTTCAATAATTACGGTTTGCGACTGTTGAACAATTCGAATTCCGGCACTTGCGAAAATAATTACAAACAGTGCCACTAAAATTAAAATGATTAAAATCGGGTCCATAGTTCATGTGTTTACTGGGTTATACTAATATTTTTGTTTGTTCTTATTAATCTTTAATTGCTTTTTCTACAATCATTACAATGCTTTCAACTTTCACTACCCGAACGGGGGTTTTCAGTTCAATGATTTCCTGGTTTACGCTTTGTGCTTTCCAATCGTCGCCATCGACAGAAATTCTTCCTGTATTCTGATTGGGAGCAATCTGCTCAGTAACAACTCCAATCCGGCCAATCATTGCATTCATATTGGTCTCCTTTTTATCCGATCTTTGGTAGGCCCATTTCACCAACATTGGACGAACGGTGAAAAAACTTGCTAGGGTAAATAGGCTGAATATAAATACCTGCCATTGTATGTTCATTCCTAATGCAGCTGCTCCGGTTGCTATTAATGCACCTATTCCAAAATTGAATACCACAAATGATGGTAAAAATATTTCAAGAATAAAGAGAAGTATTGCTGCCATTAACCATATGTGCCAAATTTCGAATTCCATGACTTTTATTTTTTGGTGTTAAACGATGGATCAAATGTAGACCAGCATTTTTTGTTACCGATATTTTTCCGCTTTCCATTTTCTGAACTGTAAGAATTAAACCGACGAATTCAGTTCAGTCATTTCAGTTGCTTTTCCATCCATTTCCGAAATGCATGTGCCTTTAAACGACTTACTGAAATGCTATTTGGTATGTTTGAAAGGGGTTTCAGCGTAAGTTCAATTTTCCCATCGCCCTTCGATTTATAATCCTTTACCAGGGTCGAAGTAATAATGTACTGCCTATTGGCCCGAAAGAAATAATGGTTACCCAAACGTTCTTCTAGCTTTTCAAGCGACTCATCAACCACCATTTGCTTTTCATTAGAATTGATCAGATAGGTAATTTTTTCTTGAGAATAGATGCACATAATTTCATCGTGATGTACAATTTCTTTTTTATTCCCAATGCTAAGAATTAAGCCTTTTTTGTTTTGTAAGGTTTGGGCAACTGGTTTCTCTTTATTCTCTACTCCTTCGCTATTCTGAACCAAACGAACGGTTACAACAATACTTTCCAAGGCAATAATTTCAACGATTGCTCCTTCATCTATATTCGAGTAATCTGATGAAATAGCCTTCCAGTCGTCGCCATCGATATGTACTCGACCTGTTCCTGAACTTAAATCTATTTTTTCACAAATTTTACCAATTTTACCAATTAATCCATCGGCATTTGTTTTTACATTATTTGTTTTTTCAAGACGTTTCAATAAAGGCTTTAAAAAAGTTATACCTACAAAAAAACCAACAATAAATAAAAGAACGTTCACCCACAGAGGTAAATTTAAAAGTGCACCAAGTGTTGCCAGTAAACAACCCAAGCCCATACTTCCTAAAATAAAACCGGGAATAAAAACTTCTAAAACGAAAAAGAAAAAAGCAGCAATAATCCAATAATGCCAAATGTCGAATTTCATTAGTTGTGTATTAATAAGGTTTAATAATTAGATATATTTCTTTTCTGAAAATTACAATTTATTTGAATAATTTGTCTCCTCTCCAATTCTGTGGATTGGATAAAATATAATTCTGTATATGTTTCAACGATTTATTATCACGGATTATGTGATCATAAAACCTTGATTGCAATTCAAATTCAAAACCTAACCGATGGGCATGTTTGCTTACCGCCGATTTATACGATCCAATAATTGATGAAATGGTATTTTTTCCCTGATTTTGAAAACGGGACTGACCAATGGTTTTGGGTTCATTATTTGCAGATGTGTGGGTTTCTGTTGAGACAAGCCATGCCTTGTTCCTATCTGTTACCTGATTATTTCCATCCAAAATAATTATACCATGAATAGGGTTGGGCATAACAATGAATGCATCCAATTTTATAAATTTTGAATGATTTTTTATTTCATGCCAAAACACATCGGCCAAAATACCAATTGCTGATAATTTTATTTTTTCTCCTTCAATATTTCCAAAATAATGCGACCGTTCAGCTGTACAAATGGTAATAAAATAGGCACCATTCCATCCATAATTCCAATTCTGTAATCGAATAGAAGTATCACGAAACCGTTTTTCAAATTTGTCTGACATTCCAAATTCTATTTTTGTCGTAATTGACTAACCTTTTCCATTAAATATTTTACACTTTCTTCATCAACACTTTTTTTCCAGTCTCCATCTGTTTTAAGCGAAGAGCCAACAATAAAGGCATCGGCATAAGGCCAATAAGCTTCGATATTTTCAAAAGAAATTCCTGAGCCAATGAGAAGGGGTAATTTAGTGGATGCCCGAGCAGATTTCACATCGTCAAGCAAGGCTGCTTCTCCGGTTGTAGCTCCAGTAATTATGATTCCATCGCTTAAAAAATACTCGGCTGTTTTCACCGTTTCAGCCAATGAAACATCCGAAGTTATAGCATGGGAACTGTGTTTCTTTTTTACATCGGTAAAAATGGCTATGTTTTCGGCTCCAATTGTTTTGCGGTAGCGCAATAATTCTCCGGCACAGCTTTCGATATAACCCTCGTCGGCCAAGTGACCAAACACAAAACCCTCGGCACGAATAAAATCTAATTGTGCTGCTTGTGCTACAGCCACCGCTTGTTTATTTGCTGCTGCTAAAATTTGAATTCCTATGGGTTTATCTGTTAATTTACGCAATGCAATAGCAACAACTGTCATCGATGCAACTATTTCAGCACCCACATCATTTTTAAGGTATGGAACATCGTGCATGTTCTCAATTAGAAGAGAATCAATGCCTCCATCAAGGTAAATAGAAGCTTCTTTAGTAGCTAATTCAACGATTTTTTGGACTGATTTTTTATTGTTTGGAGTACCAGGTAAGGCATCCACATGGATCATACCGATAATGGTTTTACCTGGCTGTTTCAAGTTGTTCATTGAATTTCAATTTGGTTCCTACGAATTTAGCAAACTTTCGTTAAACCAGTATTATGTAGTAAATGAACAAAGGAAGGAATACTCAGAACAGAGGTTTCAATATATTTTCTCAAAGAACAGAAATTGCCACCCCACCCTTTTTGTGCCCATTTTGAACATAGCGGTGTGCTTCTACAATTTCGTCTAAAGGATAAGTGCGATCAAGAATTGCTTTTAAAACACCTGCTTCGGTGAATTCTCTGATTTTATCTAAACGATGTGCGACTAATTTTAGATCGCCATCATCAATGGAGGTATATTTCCCATCACTTACCAAAGCTTTTTTACAGGCTTCCTTCAATTTTGAAGTTTTAATATTTCCCACTGCATCAAGCACAAAATCAAACTGAACACCTGCTGGAATTTCATCCTGAACTTGATAATCCATTACAACATCGGCACCCAGTTCCTTCACTAATTTATGGTTTTTTGAACTACAAATTGCAGTTACATGAGCCCCAAAATTATTAGCTAACTGTATGGCCAGTGTTCCCGAATTACTTGAAGCACCATAAATAGCCACGTGATCTCCTTTTTTGATGTTTCCATGTTCAATATATTGAAGTGCCAACAAACCACCATATGCTAAGGAACCTGCTTCTTCGAAACTGACATTTTTGGGCATTAAGGCTAAACAACCATATGTTGAATCATTTTCTTTCATGCATTTATATTCGGCGTAACAGCCCATTCCAAATCCTGTAATTCCATACACCTTATCTCCGACCTTAAAATCGCTACAATTTTTCCCCGTTGATTCCACAACTCCAGCCAATACCAATCCCAGAATTGCCCTTCGGGGTTTTCGGATTCCCAACACTAAACGCATGGGTATTTTATATCTTAACGGTAAATCAGAACTTCTTATAAATATATCACTCATGGTTACTGCTGTAGCATGAATTTTAATGCATACCTCATTATGCTTTGGGAATGGTTTTGTTACTTCACTCATTTTCAAAACCTCGGGTTCTCCATATTTTGTACAAAGTACTGCTTTCATGTTTTGTGTTTCCATGGTCTTTAACTTATTTATCTTTAGTGTATATAATTATTTTTCCAACGAAATCACCTTTAGCAAAATAATGAAAGGCTTCGGCTGTATTATCAAGGGAAAAGGTACTATCGATTATTGGTTTTAATTCACCTTTGACACAAGCATTGGCCAGTTCTTTCAAATATTTATTTGGCTGATGAGCTAATATTCCTAGCCTTTTATTTCCAAAAATCATGGCTTGAAAAATGCTTTTTATTTTTCCTCCAACCATTGCAAAAACACCATTTTCAGTTAAGGTTTTCCGATAAGCTTTCAGCGATTTATTGGCTACCAAATCGAGCACTAAATCGTAGCGTTCTCCGGTATTTGTATAATCGAATAGTCTATAATCCAACACCACATCGGCACCCAATTTTGTTAATGCTTCCAATTTTGAAGAAGAATCGACACATGTTACAATAGCTCCAATCTGTTTTGCAAGTTGTAAGGCAAGAGTTCCCAAACTTCCACCCGCACCATTGATCAAAACTTTGCTTCCTTTTTTCAGTTCAACCTTTTCGAATATTCCCTGCCAGGCCATAACGCCTCCCTGAGGTAATGCAGCTGCGTTAATAAAAGAAAGGCCTTTGGGTTTTATCGCTAATGAAGTTTCTTTTGCACATACGTATTCGGCGAAAGCTCCCCACCCGCTGTTACTCAAGTCGCCAAATACCTCATCGCCAAGTTGAAAAGATTTTACTTTTGACCCAATAGCTTCAACCACACCCGCCACATCGGCACCTAATACAGGATACCTTGGCTTTCCTATTCCGCTTAACAATTGGTAAAGCTTAGGACGACCAGTAAGCATGTCGTAATCCCAGGAATTGATTGAAGATGCTTTAACTTTAATCAAAACTTCATTGTCCTTTGGAACTGGCTTTTCAATTTCCTCAAGTTTCAGAACATCGGGCGTTCCGTATTCGCGATATACAATTGCTTTCATGAACTTCAATTTGAAACATTAATAACAACATTTCCAACTTTGTGACCGAGCTCAACGTAGCGATGGGCTTCCCTAATTTCATCAAACGAATATACTTTATCGATTACTGCTTGCATTTTCTTTTCTTCGAGCAAAGTTTTGATAAAATTGAGAGCCTCTGTTTTATGAACTGACATTCCAAACATAAAACGCTTACCATTACCAATTGAGGTAATCATATTCAGAAATATATTAATTAACATGCTGCCATTGGTTGCCAGATATATGCCTTGATGGTTTAATACCTTTTTGCACTTAGCAAAACTGCTTTTGCCGACCGTATCGAAAATAATATCGTACTTATTTTCCAGAGTTGTGAAATCGGTCTTGTTGTATTCGATGACCTTTTGCGCTCCAAGTTGTTTGACCAAGTCTGCATTTTTTGAACTACAAACTCCGCTTACATTCGCGCCAAAATGCTTCGCCAACTGAACGGCGTATACACCAATACTACCCGATGCTCCTACTATTAAAACATTCTGACCTCGCTTAATATTTGCTTTTTCTTTTAGAAAGAAGAACGATGTTGAAGCACCATCAACCACCGAAGCGGCCTCTTCAAAACTAAGATTCTCTGGCATTTTCACCACCGATGCTTTGTTCGGTAATCGAATATATTCGGCGTAGGCTCCAGGGGTAAAGCCTGTAAAGCCAAATACTTTTTCGCCCTTGGATAATCGCTTTACTTTATCACCAGTTTCTTCAACAACTCCAGCTAATTCCAAACCCAATACTTGATACTTTTTTCTCGGTTTAAACAAACCTAATACCACCCGACTTATGAATGTATCTCCTCTCCGCATCATTCCTTCGGCCGCTGTGGCAGTTGTTGCATTTACCCTAATTAAAAATTCTTCAGAACCAGGTACAGGTTTTTCTATTTGTTGAAAATTCAACACATCGGGTCCTCCATATTTTGTGTAAACAATGGCTTTCATTTTTAATCTATTATAGGTGCTAGTTTCGATTTTTTAACTCCAATAATAACAAGGTAGAACATGGTTGAAATTTCACCAATTGAAGCGTAGGTTAAAAATTCCTCCATCCAGGCCAAACCTCCAGGTATAAGTAACTGGGTGAACCATTCCATTACATATGAGAAACACCCTATTAGCAATAACACACCAATTGCTTTGGGGAGAAATCCAGATTTATAAACGAGCAAACCTAAAGGCAACAACCACAATCCCCAGAAAATTTCAACAAGAATAATTCCTTGTGCATGCAAATTCAAGAAAAATTGGGTGAACGCATTCAATTGTTCCTGGTTAAATTGCTGTAGGTATTCTGCACCGCTATAAAGTTGAATCACTGCGATTTGATTAATCTCGTTAAAGAAGGCTATTGGAACCGAAACAACGACCAATGCAAATAGCAACAGACTCAATTTCTTATCGACACTTTTAAACAAACGATATAGTTCAAGGGCCAGAAAGACAAAGAAAATCTGGCCCAACAATCGGCTTACAATACCTATTCTAAAAAGCGCTGAGTTTTCAGTAATATTTTGAACCGTTTGTAATATATTTCCCTCGACATAAAGTTGGGAAGAAACAAATAGTAATCCGAAAGCCGCGAAAATAGCCAACAGGAAATAATAGCTTCCAGCCAAACGTGCAGTATATTTATTGGATTTCATAACTTGCTATTTTTTCTTCTTTTTAATTTTGGCCCAAACGGGATCTACTGAAGCATTGTATTGAAACACCTCATTAAACGGTTTTTCAAATACATGAGCAATTCGAAAAGCCAATTCCAGACTCGGAGAATATTTGTCCTTTTCTATGGCAACAATAGTTTGTCGTGAAACACTAACCGCATCTGCTAGTTGCTGCTGGGTCATTTCGTCGTTCAGAAAACGTAGTTTCCGAATACTGCTAGTTATGAATTCTTTTCCCATCTTAAAAACCCCTTCTATACATTAGAAATTTGGCTATTTCGGATACCAAACTGGAAACCAAACCAGATATTATAAAGGTCGCCATCATTACCCAAGTTTGCATACCTAAGGCTTGTGAGCCCATAGCTAGAAGACATCCTGCCGTAAACAACCAATGTGATATGCGTATGGTTTTCAGTTCAATCAGTTTGTCACGCTCATCTTGAACTTCATCAAGATCCTCGTTGGTAACTATTTTATTGATAATCGTAAAAATGATGTGAACGATAATCATTGCAACAATTGCAATGGGAATAAAAAGCATAAAGGATTTTCCCCAAAACTGAAGACTGTTGATAATCTCAGGATCAGGTACTACTTGGCGGTTGTAAACATAAATGGCATAAATAATCATCACCAGCGTGGAGCTGATTAAGGTTACGAGTGTTTGTTTTTCTTTACTATACATGACTATAAATTTGATATTAGTAATTTATTTCTGACACAAAGTAAAGTATTTTTTTCTTAAGGTAATGTATTTTTAACATTTAGTTTGGTATTTATTACACGATAAAACAC
>JAQIBQ010000168.1 GCA_027859005.1 Prolixibacteraceae bacterium
ATTCAACTCTAAATTGAAAGCAGGGAGTTGATTAATTTTGTTTTCAATTTGTTCATTTTTAATATTATGCACAATTTCAAAATTTGGAAGCTTACTACATTGTATAGGAAGCTCTACTACAAAACAAGATCCTTTTCCTAATTCCGATTCAACACTGATTGTACCGTGATGGAGTTCTACAAATTCCTTGGCCAATGATAAACCAATACCTGTTCCCTGTATATTTTTGATACTATCGACCTGATAAAAACGGTCAAATATTTTAGAAATTGATTGGTTCGGTATTCCTTTTCCTGAATCCTGAACGCTTATTTCAATATATTCTAACGAATTACCCATAGATCCGGGTTTAATTCGCTTCTTAATATTTACAGCTATGCGACCATTAACTGGAGTAAATTTAAAGGCATTACTCAACAAATTGTAAAATACCTTGTCGAGTTTATTTGGATCATAGAGCATAAATAATTCATCGCATGAAGTAGAAAATTGATATTGAATTGACCTTTTTTTAGCTTCAAACTGAAAGGAATTGAAAATCTCTTTCAGCAAGGCCATTAAATCTTCATTGACCACCTCTAGTTTTGTTCCGCCAGTTTCCAGTTTCGATACATCCATCAATTGATTAATTAATCGAAGCAGATGTTGCATGTTTTTATTAATTATCGAATACTGGAATAAGAGTTGCTTATCTTTTGTCGTACCTAACAGATTTTCAATGGGAGTTTTTATTAGTGTTAATGGGGTTTTAAATTCGTGCGAAATATTGGTGAAAAACCGAAGTTTCAATACATCCAACAGATGAGCCTGATGCATTTTTGTCCGTTGAATAGCAACATTTGTGAACCAAACAACAGAACCAATTCCGACAATCAAGTAGAGTATATAGGCCAAAAGCGTTTTCCACCACGGAGGTTTAATGGTAATCTGCAGGGTATTTCCTTCCTGGTTCCATACTCCGTCGTTATTAGAAGATTTGATTCTGAAAACATATTCCCCTGGTTTTAGGTTGGTGTACGAAGCTTCGTTTTTATTCCCGATCATGTTCCACTCTTCATCAAAACCTTCCAGCTGATAGGAATAATAATTTTTTTGAGGCTGTAAATAATTTAATGCGACAAATTCGAACGTAAAGGCATTTTGATTGTAATTTAAACAAAGCTCGTTGGCAAAAGTGATGATTGTATCCAATTGAAATTCATTCTTTTCTTGTTTCTGTGCAACCTTTACTGTTTGATTAAATAATTTAAAATTGGTGAGATAAACTGGAGGGATAAACGAATTGTATTTTAAATTATCGGGGTTAAAAATCACTAAGCCTTTTCGTCCTCCAAAAAATAGTTCACCATTTTTACTGGCAATACCGCTTGGAACAATGAATTCGTCCGTTTTCAATCCATCGGCTATTTTATAATTTTTAAATTCCAATTGATCTGGATTGAAACAAGTTAATCCTTTATAGGTGGACACCCACAGATTCCCCTTTTGATCTTCAGTTATACCGGAAATATTGTCATTTGACAAGCCTGATTCCTGACTAAAAAGTTGAAAAGATTCTGTTACAGGATCAAAAAGATTTAGACCATAAGATGTTCCGACCCATATTCTATCTTTTCGATCCTGATAAACAGAAAAGACAAAATTACTACTGATACTTGAGCTCACTTTTTCATTCGTTACAAATTGCTTTAAAATCCCCTTCTTTTTATTAATCAGACACAAGCCATCGATCGTTCCTACCCAAATTCGATTCTGCCGATCGCAATAAACCGACATGGTCCAATTGCTCTGGATTGAATTTTCAGGTTGAATGACATTATGTTGGTAATGGGTGAAAATATCATTTTGGAGATTGTAACAGTCAACTCCGGCACCATGAATTGCAATCCACAAATTCCCTTCTTGGTCCTCGCATATCGCCCGAACATTCATTCCTCCTATACTATTAGAATCTGATTCAACATGCTTATACCTCACAAATTGATCTTTCGATTCGTCATAACGATGCAAGCCACTAAGATAAGTTCCAAGCCAAATATCTCCTCTACTATCTTCAAATAGACATTGTATGGTTCCTTCTCCAAGTCCCTTTTCTCCAGGAGCGATGTATTCTTTGGTTCCCGTTTCCTGATTAATAATTTCAATGCCCCCTTTTGTATAGTAACCAATCCACAAGCGGTTTTTTTGATCCACCACTAAGGAGGAAATATCATCATAAGTCAATGCATTTATTGATCTAAATGGATTTTGCTTATCTGTAAAGTTAACATCCCCCCTGTCAGTTCCAATCCACAAATTCTGTTGCACATCTTCAAAAATGCAGGTGATGTTATTACTTGAAATGCTGTATTTATTTTCCTCGCTATGTAGAAACGAACTGATTTTGTTTTCTTTAGGACTGTACAAGACCAAACCACTGTTTGATCCTCCAATCCAGATGTTATTATAGGAATCTTTGATAATACACCTGATATAAGGATCATTAAGCCGATTGAATTTAGACCAAGTATCCAATTGTTTGTTATAAATCCAAATGCCGTCACCATAGGTACCTACCCAAATTTCTTCATTATAGATACAAATACCCGTGATAAAAAAATTGATTAGATCCTTATTTTCAGGATATAAAAAACGCTTGTGTTGAAATTGACCTAATTTCGGATTAAACGCACTAATTAAACCATCGTTATACCCAATATAAACCGTTCCATCGGCATCGGTGATCAGATGCCGTATATCTTTGTTGCCCAAATTATCAATACTAAAGCTTAGCCTAAATAAATCAAGATATAGGTTCGTTTCCTTGCGGCCAATTTCACTCCTAAATAAAGTGCTAAGTTCACTAAGTAAGATTCTTGTGCCTTTATATTCTTCCAATACATTTAGCACTTTTACATTTGAAATTTGATCAATTATTGTTCGACTTCCTTCATCCGTTATCAATAAGATTGGGTCTGGATTAAAAGGTAAGCGGGTAAAATTATTGAACTTGCGATTATATCTACTTAATCCTGAATAAGAAGCAATCCAAATATTATGTAATGAATCTTCTGTTATCGAAATGGTCATATCGTCGAGAATGGTAGTAGAATCATTTTTAATAGAACGATAATTGACAAATTGATCTTTCATCTTATCATACCTGCTCACTCCTTTTCGATTTAAAACAATCCAAAGATCACCGCTACTGTCAACAAATATGGATTTGATATTATTTTCAGGAAGACTGGTAGAATCATTTTTAATTCTACGGTAATTTTTAAACGAGCGTCCATCGTATCGATTTAATCCATCAGCAGTAGCAATCCAAATGAAGCCCTCTTTGTCTTGAATAATTTTTGTCACCTCACTACTGGATAGTCCTTGATCGGTAGTTAAATGCATAAATTTTAAATCATTGACCTGATTCGCATTACTATAAGCTTCAATTGAGAGCCATAATGTTAGAAATAAAGATATTAGGATACATTTCATACAATGGTTTCAAAGATTTATACCAAATGAATTTCAGAATGATTGAAAAGAATTAATTTTATTTTTTGTCTAGTTGATGAATAAAATCTTTGCATAGCCTTATGCTATGGAATTATTTTATGAAGATAAATAGGCGAAAAATAGTTGGATTATATCAATCATTTTGGTGTCCTTTTGGTATTAGAGCGCAATCTTTTTTAATAAAGAATAATTAAGTTTTAAAATTCATGAAAATAGTTTTATTATCCACCCCTAAATTGTCTTCAAAATAAGGATAAAATCGACTTCAAACATTGGAAACAGTAATTTGAAAATGAACTACCCCGCCACAGAGCAGACGTGGTATTAATAAGGAATTATTCGTTTAATCGCCCCAAGGGGCGGGGAATCGAGCTTAGCTAATAAAACCCATAGATTCAAATAAAAACTCCCTTCTACCTAAAGAAGAGAGTTTAAACTGCTAACTAAACTATAAGATTACTGATAAATTGGATTTTGTATCAGCAAACTATTTTTGTTTGTTTCATCGCGCCAAATAGGGAAAAAATAAGCTCTGTCGTCCCATGTTCTAACATGTCCGGGTAACTCCAATGGGGTATAAATGGGATCACCAAGTATGGAAGAATTGTCGCTGTTATGTCCTATCAATGGATAGTATACATCCAATCCTCTAACCGTTTGGTAAGCTTCCGATGCGATCATCCAACGACGCACGTCAAAGAACCGATGTCCTTCAAAAGCCAATTCAATACGGCGCTCATTACGGTAGCGTGCTTTCAATTCATTGGCTCCAATTCCTGAAGGTAATTCAGGCATTCCTGCCCGAACTCTGATTTGATTGATTGTAGTACGTGCTTCTTCCAATTCACCCAATTCAATACAGGCTTCGGCATAATTGAGCAAAATTTCAGTATAGCGAAAATAACGCCAGGGAACTTGTTGTAATTCGTATTGCCCATCCACTTCCTGTTCGATAAATTTTCGAAGATAGAAACCTGTATAGGTTCCATTCCAATCTTCGAAGGTACTTCCACGCGTATCAATTCCATATCGGATTTCAATGCTATCACCTGGATTATCTTCCGTAGGGACTTTATACGCTTCCCATGTACGAGTATCGATCTGACCCACCGGATCTTGAGATAAAGCATCGGTAGTACGTTGACGCCACTTTGCTCCATGGTATAAAATGGTAGCATAAAAGCGAGGATCACGATTGGCGAAAGGTGCTTTGGCATGTACCGGATTGTCCCAGTCAAACGTTGTACCATCTTTCATTTCATAAGCATCAACCATTTGCTGGGTGGGCGTATTGTTTCCCCAATTATGATAGCCATTTGGACCCCAAAATAATCCGGGATTGTATTCATTCCAATCCAATCCTAAAGTGGGATCAGTAACAGTAAAATATTTTAAAAAGATATCTTCAGGTGAATCCAAGGTCGTATGCAATTCAACTAAGTTTATGGCCGTTGAATCTGACGGTGATGGATTCGGTAAATAGAGTTGATACCATCCTTGATCAATCAATTCTTTAGCAGCAGCTTTTGCCTCCTGCCAGCTTTTATTTTGATTTCCTGCAGTGTATCCAATTAATTCAGGATTGGAATATCCCGCAGCCCACGAAGTATTGTGGTATAAATCGCTGGCCGCATACAATAAGGATCTTGATTTTAAAGCCATAGCAGCTCCCTTGGTGGCCCTGCCAACATTTTCAGGTTCATTATTGTAATCGACAGGCAAATATTTAGCAGCCGAATCACATGCGTTTACAATAAAATCAACACTTTCTTCAAAGGTGTTTCGAGCTACATTGTAATCGTCGCCCAGGTTGTAAACTTTTTCAATGATTGGAACACCACCGTATAAAAATGTTAACCAATGGTAATAATAAGCTCGGAAAAAATAAGCTTCCCCTATAAATCGGTTGGCCTGATTTTCATCGGGTACTACAGAAGCATCAAATTCATTAAAAAAAATATTGACATCGCGCACGCTTTTATACAATTCGGTCCATTGCACATACCTTGTAGAAGGATCTGCCGTCCAGTAATATAAATCATCGGGGCTCAAAAGTGAGTTATTGAAATCTTCCACACCCCAATTGGGGGTAAATACGGCCTCATCAACAAAACTTGAAAGGGGGCAAATGCTGTAGCCATGACCTATTCTGAAGTACATATTATTGATAAAGAGTTGAATTAATCCAGGATCTTCCCATACATTTCCTGCACTGAATTTATCGGATGGGCTTTTATCGAGGAATTCAGTATTACATTGACTGAACAGAAGCAATGTAACGATGGCTATTAGTGTAATTATTTGTTTCATAATCTGGATTGTTAAAAGGTTAATGTAAGGCCAAAATTGAATGTTTTGCTCAAGGGATAATAGTTGCCGCTTGCACTATCCGACTCAGGATCAAAACTTTTCAATTTATCCAAAGTGATCAGATTTAGTCCACTAAAGTAGATTCGCAAGCCTTGCATGTTCAGTTTACGCATGATTGAATTAGGCATTGTATAACCAAATTCAAGGTTTTTCAAGCGGATGTAATCGGTGCTTTGTAAAAAGAAAGTGTTGTCGTTATTTTTCCAATATTCATCACTCCGGTTCCATGTTCTTGGATTAGTAGCGTTAGGGTTATCGACTGTCCACCTATCATCGGCAGATTCCTGTAAATAATTACCAATATCCCCCGATTCAGTGTTGATATAACGATGTGCACCGGCCGCACCTTGCAACAGAATTGTTAAATCGAAATTACGGTAACTCATGTTAATATTTACCCCTCCGGTAAAGGTTGGGATGGTATTTTTATCCAGACGAACCCTATCAAGTCCATTGATTATACTATCGCCATTCACATCTTGGAAAACCACATCGCCCAATTGGGCTCTTGACCATTTTATGTCATCGACCAATTCAGTAGAATCATTATAAATACCATCCGTCAAATAATACAGATTGTTCCTTGAATCGATAGGATGTCCGGTTGATAACTGATATTCAGGAGCTCCTGGTTGTTCGTCCCAGAAAAGAATCTTATTTTTTTGCTGACCACCATTGATGGAGACTGAATAATGGAACTCACCAATTTTATCGCGGTAGGTAAGCTGAAAGTCAAATCCTTTATTTTCTGTTTCACCTATGTTTTCGTCGGGTAATTTACCTTCAATCCCTGCCGTATTAGGCGTCGACTGTGATTTTGGCAACAAGATATTCGAACGATGATAATAGAAATAATCACCCTCCATAGAAATTTTGCCATTCCACAATTCCGCATCGAAACCAATGTTTGACTGATTGGCGACTTCCCAAGTAATAGATGGGTTACCTAACACACCTTCCTGAAGCATGTTCAGCACTCCGGTTTGACCCATTCCTAACCAGCGGGTAGTTCCACTAAACGTGGCATATTCATAATTCGACATAAATTGGTATGCGTTAATGCGGTCGTTACCGGTTTGCCCCCATGAGCCACGAATTTTAAAGTGATTGATCACAGACAGGTTGTCCTTCCAAAAGTTTTCTTCAGAGATTCGCCAGCCCATAGAGACACCCGGGAAAAAACCAAATCGTTTGTCTTTTGGAAAATTGTATGATCCGTCGTAACGGAACACAAATTCAATCAGGTATTTTTCGGAAAAGTTATAATTCAAGCGTCCAAAGTAATTCAAGCGGGCACTCTCTGAAGAACCACCGTTGTTGTCTTTGTCTTCGTTTCCTCCGGCAAATAATTCAGCAATAATATCAGAGTCGTAATGCATTCGTGAAGCATTGAACCATTGATAGTTTCCTTCGTTACGTTCACTTCCCAACAAAAGCGAAAAATTATGATGGTCGGCGAATTGAAAATCGTACTTCAACAATGCATTGATGGTGTAGTTTTGATTGTCGTTCATTTCCTGAAACAATTCCGGTTTTTCAAATCCGCGTCTCCCTCTTTGCAATAAAGGAGTTCCGCTATCATCGTAGGTCACACCATCCCAGGTATATAAATACCAGGGTGTTGAAAATCGTTTTCGGTTACGTAAACTTTTATCGTAAGCTGCATTCATTTGAAAGCCTAGTCCTTTTATAGCCGGAAATTTCACATCTAAACTGAGTTTGCTTTCCAGTATGTACCAATTATCGAGGTCGAAACCCGTTTCATCGGTTGTAATTATTGCTGGGTTGTTTCCATATTCAATATCTGGTCCAACTTCACCGGTAGGCCAGAAGGCATTTTCGGTTGGTTTACCACGCATCAACATTCTAAAAATATCGCCCGACCCTCGTGTTGGATAATTCCTAATTTCATTACGGCCTGAAACATCAAATCCAAACCTGATATTGTCTGAAATCTGGCAATCAATGTTTGTGCGAAAATTGTACTGTTGATAATTGGTGGCACTTTTTTCATAAATACCGTCCTGATATCGACCTCCTAATGACAAAAAATAGCTTAGCTTTTCGGTCCCTCCATTGATTGTTCCATTGAAAGAAGTTTGTGGCGTATAACTGCGAAATACGTCACCAAACCAATCGGTATTAGGATAACTCCAGGGATCCGATCCATCACGAAACTTCTGAATTTCTTCGTCAGTAAACCGTGGTTTTTTCTTATCGTACAAATCCACCTCATTTAACATGGTGGCATAGGTTGCGGCATCGGCCATGGGAGGGATAATTGTTGGAGTTGTAAAACCATAATTATAATTCACCTGTGCTTTAGGTTTACCAGCTTTTCCCCTTTTGGTAGTAATCAGAATAACACCATTTGCAGCCTGAGCACCATAAATAGCTGCAGATGCATCCTTCAGAACACTAATATTTTCTATGTCGTTAGGATCTAGACTGCCCAAATTCCGACCAGCAATACCGTCAACAACAATTAAGGGGGCATTGTCTCCAAGCGTGTTAATACCACGAATCCTTATGGTAGCACCATCGTAACCAGGTTCTCCCGAACGATTGTAGGCCACCACTCCAGGAATTCTACCGGACAAGGTATTGGAAAAGTTAATGGCCGGCGATTTTTTCAGTTCACCGCCTTTAACACTGGCAACAGAGCCGGTTAAAGTAGCTTTCTTTTGTGTGCCATATCCAACTACTACCACTTCATCTAAAGCTTCAACGTCGGGCTTTAAATGGATGGTTAAATTTGACTGAGATGCTACTGCAATCTCCTGTGGTAGATATCCAATAAAGGAGACTAGCAAAATTTCACTACCTGAATTTAACTTTAAAGTAAACCGACCATCAAAATCAGTGGTCGTTCCATTGCTTGTTCCTTTTTCAATAATATTTACACCTGGTAATGGCATGGCATCTTCAGCTACTACTGTTCCTGAAACAGTAAATTGTTGTTGCATCAGAAGGTTCTCTGAAGGCATTCGAGCTTCTATACTTAAGGCAATAAGAAGAAATGCTAAAGCCATGAATAGAGATGGAACTTTGTTTCGTCTGAATTTGAAAAAATCCAAACGCTCAATCTTTTTGTGATTTTTCATAAAAGTGGTGTTAGGTTAATGCATTAGTTATTTTGTTAGAAATTGAAGTCAGGCAAGAAAAAAGAAAAAATATGATATAATTGATATTCTAGAATTGCATCCTTTTGTTAAAAATGGTCTAAGTAGATTTTTCATTTTAAATAGTATTTTAATGCTTTCTATTTCAATCTGAATTCGAAAATTTAAATCGAACTCAGGTTATAACTTCCAAAACCCTACAAGTACAAACTTATCATTCAAAAACGGCACCTTCTTGTACTATAATCTCAAAAGCACTAATCCATGTATCATTGTTTTTAAAACAAATCATCATGCAAGCATTAAAACACTGCTATATATGCAATTCAATGAAAGGGAATCAGAAAATAACCGTGTAAGTATGAATTGTATTTATTGATTAGATGAAATGTATTGTCAGGTAGTCGGTATTCGATTTACTTTTTGGCATAAATTTCAAAAAGGAAGTAAGGAATAATCGTAGCCAATATTCATTGAGGGCATCGTTAAATGTTACGTTTTGAGATACTAAAAAAATATCCTGGGATTGCTGATTAGAAGGGTTTTCAATAGTTGGCTATTAATCACTAGCTAGTCTACTCTATGGTAGACCAATTGACTAAAAGAAAGCCAGTCCAACAGTAGTATCCATTCTTCTTTAACAAGATCCCAACAATTGTTTTCTCGAACGTCGGTTCATACATAGATCAAATTTTGTTCTGTTTCACCCTAACAATGCAGGAAATTAATCCTCCACTTTCCATAGCAATGTTGCCATAAGTTTTAGCTTCTGATTTTGAAAAAAAAGACCTTCGTATCATCTTTGTTTTTAACCGAAACGGTCACATCCAATTTTTTTATTCAACTTGAATTTCAATAGTGCTTACAGGGATTCTTTCACTTTTAGCCGTCAAGGTTAACTTGCCCTTTTCATTTCCTGATTGAACAATGGCCAAACATTTACCATTGAATACTTCCATTTTGTTTCCCTTAAAAGGGGTGTTACTATCCTGATTTCCATTGCCTACCGCATTTATAATTCCAGCTCCTGTAACTTCAAATTCAATCAGATTATCGGCAAAAGGCACCAAATTATCATTAGCGTCAAGTAACTGTACTTCAATATAGGAGGCATCACTACCATTGGCTATCAGGGTTGTTTTGTCTGTCAATAATTTAAGTTTGGCTGGTTCTGCCGCTGTTTGAATTTTATAAGTCACGTTTTCGCCTGAAGGCAAAGTTCCAATGGCTTCAATCGAACCACTTTCGTAAGGGACTTCCCACATTAAAAAAGCCTCGTTTTGAATCTCCCAATGTTTTTTTCCTTTTGATTGTCCATTCACAAATAGCTCAACATCGGAAACATTGGTGTACACATGCACTGCAAGGGTATCGCCCTCTTTGTTGTGGTTCCAGTGCGATTGCACTTTTGGCCATCCCCAGAAAGCACTCACCTCGCGGTTTCGAGCTGAAGAATCGGTTTGAACAGCAATGTAAACCATTGGTTCGTTGTTCCACAATGCTTTGCGAAAATAGTAGGCAGGTTTTGGAAAACCACAAATATCAACTAAGCCGCAAGTGGCTCCACGCGTTGGCCAACCTTCCCATTCATTCCATGGATTACATCCAGTTCCCCCGTCACCAATTCCAGCCTCTCCCAAATAGTCAAAACCAGTCCATAAAAATTCACCAGCAACATATTCATTTGTTTGACCTTCGACCCATTCCTGATAAGTATGCATTTGGAAACAATCGCCGGGTTGATAGGGGTAGATAACCGTTTCGGAGCCAAAAATTATTCGCTCAGGAAATTTTACATGGTCTTCAGCGTAAAGTGCTTCGAGATAATTATAGCCAAGCAAATCGATCAATTGTCCAAACTCGCTTCCATTGATGTTGGGTACTCCGTTGCAGCCTGCAGTATATAATCGTGATTTATCGTGCAACATTGCTGTACTTATAAGTTCTTTAAGCACTTCAGCACCTTTATCACCCATAAATTGTTCGGGGACCTCATTGCCTAAACTCCAGGCTACAACACATGCATGATTTCGATCGCGACGCATCCAGTCGGCCACATCCTTTTCATACCAATTTTCAAAATTATTGGCATAGCCATAGGCTTGTTTATTCTTTTTCCATTCATCAAATATTTCATCAATTACCACAAAGCCAAGTTTATCGGCCCACTCCAGCAGCTCAGGAGCAGGTGGATTATGGCTCATTCGAAGCGCATTACATCCAAGATCTTTAAGAATTCGCAATTGTCGTTCAAAAGTGTAGTCCAAACAGGCTGCTCCTAGCGGACCACCATCGTGGTGATTATTAGTGCCTTTTAATTGTAAACGCTTGCCATTTAAGAAAAAACCTTTATCAGGATCAAACTTAACCGTTCTAATTCCATACTGTGTGGTATAACTATCAAGCACTTTATTTTCGGCTTTAAGTTCACAAGTTAGCTGATACAAATTAGGTTCATCAGTTGACCATAATTTAGGTCGAAGAACATCCATTGACAAGTGTACTTTTTCATCTTTAGTAGATGTCCAATCAAAGTCCTTTTTTGTATGTGAAACCATTTGTCCATCCTTATTCATCAACTTACATTCAATGGTTAAATGACGATCCTCATTTTCTTTGGCGGAAAATTCTACTGCTACATCAATTTTAGCTTTCTCTTCACTGATTGAAATGGTTTGCGCGAATACACCATTTTCAAGCAAATGAGTAGGATCGGAAACATGCAAGTAAACGTGGCGATAAATTCCGGCTCCTGTATACCACCGTGAATTGGGCTGTTCGCTGGTATTTACTTTTACAGCAATGGTGTTTTTTGTTCCAGTTTTATTCAGGTAGGGGCTAAGGTCGTAGGTAAAGGTGGAATAACCATAAGGGCGCAAACCAAGGTGATGCCCGTTCATCCATACTTCACTGTTGCGGTATACTCCATTAAATTGAATGGTCACCCGTTTATTGTTAGCATTTTCATCCAACTGAAATGTTTTACGGTACCAAGCAATCCCACTGTAAGCATATGCCCCTGCACCTTGTGTTGGATTATTCCCATCAAACTGATTTTCAATACTAAAATCGTGGGGCAAACTAACCAATCGCCAATCTTGATCGTTGAAGTTCGATTGTTCTGCTCCCTTTTGTTCATTTAATGCAAAATTCCAGTTATCATCAAATTGAATGATAGTACTGCTCTCATTTTTTTTGTTTGTACAAGAAAAAAGAAAACCGAATAATAGCAGTGAGCCTATAAGTTGTTTCATGAAATTAAGTCTTTTTATGTGCACTACTTCCAATTGTTATTTCAAAAATACATCATTTAACCCGTTCATTTTAAGATGAAGCGATTAGTTTCTCACTCAAAAGCAGACTCGTTTTTTCATCAATCAAGCCACCCTAAAACACTAAACATAAACAACTTACAGCAACTATCAGTAGTCGTTCAAATACATCACTACACTGTTCTAAGTACATATTACCCCTTGTTCTTTCATCAAAGAATACCACAAATCAATACAATTGAGCAATAGTACTATTTAATGGGTCAGGTAAATTTGAACTATACTTATTAAGTGTCATTTAAATAGGGGAAAAACAGATGACAATTCATTGAATTTATCGATAAAAATTAAAATTAACTGAAATAAACAATCTATGAAAAATCTTTTATTGCTTCTTTTCTTTTTGGTTATATCGTTAGCCGGATTTACTCAAAGTGTTGTAAAAGGCACCATTGAGAGTGAGTCAGGTGAATTAATACCAGGCGTAACGGTCTTATTAAAAGGAAGTCAGGGGAATGAAACTCAAGGCACTGTCAGCGATATTGATGGCAGTTTTGCATTGCAGCTTAAAGAAAACTCAGGAACGCTCATTTTTTCATTCATAGGAATGGAAACGGTCGAGAAGTCATTCAAAGGCAACAGTCAATTAAAAGTTGTAATGAAGGCAAAAGGGATCGACCTCGACGAGATTGTTGCTGTTGGTTATGGCTCTCAGCGCAGGGCAAGTGTAATTGGGGCTATTTCAACGGTGAGCAGCAAGGAACTGGTACAAAGTCCTTCGGCCAATCTTGGGAATTCATTAGCCGGGCGACTTCCCGGACTAACAACAGTACAAACGTCAGGACAACCTGGTGCCGATGATCCTCAAATGTTTATCCGGGGACGTGCAACCTGGGTTGATTCAAATCCATTGTTTGTAGTTGATGGAATAGAACGTGAATCGATTACCAACATCGATGCGAATGAAATTGAAACCGTTTCTATTTTAAAAGATGCATCGGCTACAGCCGTATATGGGGTTAAAGGTGCAAATGGTGTAATTATAATTACAACACGAAGGGGAACAAACGATAAACCAACAGTAAGTTTTACTGCCCTTATGGGAGCTCAAACTCCCACTCGCATTCCCAATTATCTGCGATCGTACGAAACTGCAATGCTGAAGAACGAAGCCATTTTAAACGACTATTATCCCGATGTATTCAACAACGATGGAACATTGAAAATGAATACAACAGAAGTTACTTCATTGTTGAAACAGAATGGTGGTTTTTCGGCTCAGGATTTAGACGCGTTCAAAAGCGGAACTGCCGATCCATATTATTATCCCGATGTTGATTGGTGGGGTGAAATGGTTCGTCAGGTTACACCTCAGCAACAATACAACCTGAATATCAGTGGAGGGTCGAATGCTGCGCGTTACTTTGTTTCCATGGGCTATTTAAACCAGGAAGGGATTTTTAAAACCGAAAGCAGTAACACCAACTTCAATTTTAACCGGTTTAATTTACGTTCAAATCTCGATTTAGATGTTACCGAAGATTTAACCTTTTCGATTAACCTTGCAGCACGTTTCGAAGATCGCTTTCTTCCCGACGGTGCTACATGGAACTCGAGCGGATCTCCTTTTTATGCCATTAACCGTACCGCTCCATACGAAACCGCAATTATTAACGCTGATGGTCGTCCCGGCTATGGGGTGAATAAATTAAATGCATGGGCAGGTGTAAACAAAACAGGGTTTAAACGGAATCAGAGTTACATTGTTGAATCTAGTTTTCAATTTAAATATAACCTGAATAAACTCGTCCAAGGGCTTTCGTTAAAATCGCAGGTGGCCTACGATAGTTACAATTACGATTCGAAAAGTTATGGCTCACAATCGGTTTGGTCAAACCTGATTTCAGAACCGGGTGAACCTTATGAATACGAATACGAAGGATCTGATATACCATTTAACTATTTGAATGGATATACCTCTGAAAACCAAAAAACTTACATGGATTTGTCGATGTATTACGATAGGGCTTTTGGCGATAATAACATTACTGCCTTGTTACTTTATAATCAATCTGATTCTCGTCAAAGAGGAGATATCCCCTACCGTTATTCAGGTTTGGTAAGCAGGGTTACCTATGATTATGCCCGAAAATATTTTTCTGAATTTAACCTTGGCTACAACGGATCAGAGAATTTTGCCCCCGGAAAAAGATTCGGATTTTTCCCTTCATTCTCGTTAGGTTGGTTAATTTCTGAAGAAGGTTTTATCAAAGATAAATTACCATATATCTCGGTATTAAAAATAAGGGGTTCATATGGTTTGGTTGGAAACGATAAAATTGGTGGTAGTCGCTTTCTTTATATTCAAGATTTTACAGCTACTACAGCATGGGCGCCAAATGCTGGTGCCAAATTTGGAAACGATGCCGAAAATAGAGAATTTATTTATGAAACATCTGCTTCGAATCCATTAGTGACTTGGGAAAAAGCGGCTAAATCGAACATTGGAATTGAAGGTGCTTTTTTCGACGATCTAATCAGTTTTAATGCCGATCTGTTTTACGAAAAACGTACAGACATTCTTATGAATCGGCAAACGGTTATGTCCTACTTTGGTGTTTCGGCACCACCGGCAAACATTGGTGCCACCGAAAACAAAGGGTTTGAATTTGATGTAACTCACCGTTATAAGTTGAGTGGAGATTTCAGTTATTGGGTAAAGGCCAATGTGAGTTTTGCCAAAAACAAGATTATAAGTAAGGATGAACCACCAAACAAAGTGAGTTGGCAAAAAGAAGAAGGGCAAAGTATTAACCAATTTCAGGGCTATATAAGTGAAGGATATTTTAATACATGGGAGGAGATTGAAAATGCTCCTGAGCAAATTGGAGTAGCGGTTCGCCCTGGCGATTTACGTTTTAGCGATTTAAATAACGATAACGTAATTGACGATAAAGACCAAACCTATTTAGGCTATTCCGATGTTCCAAATTTAATTTACGGATTTTCAATAGGCTTCAATTATTCAGGTCTCGACTTTAGTATGTTGTTACAAGGCACTGAATTTAGCAGTATGTACATTGGCGATGGTCTAATGTACGAATTCACCAATAAAAATGGAAAACTACTCGATCATCACCTGAATCGATGGGCCTATTATACCGACCCTTTTACTGGCGAAATGATTGACACCCGTGAAACAGCAACTTATCCTCGTTTGAATAACGGATCTAATCCAAATCAAAAAACAAGTTCTTTCTTCTTGCTCGACAATAGCTATTTGAAACTCCGAAATATTGAAATTGGATATACTTTCGATAGTAAATTATTAACAAAAGCAGGCATTTCACAATGCCGTCTTTATGCAACTGGAAACAACCTACTAACCTGGTCAAAAGTAAAACAAGTTGACCCTGAAGGAGGTCATAACGAGAATTATCCACAAATGTCAGTTTACTCATTGGGGCTTAATGTCACCTTTTAATTACATGAAGTTATGAATACGAAATTGAAAAATATACTTTACATTACTCTTTTTCTTAGTGCATTTGCTTTTAGTAGTTGCGAAGAATACCTCGACAAAGCACCAAGTTCAGATTTGCCCGAAAGTGCAGTATTTAATGATCCCCGTTTATTTAAAGAATACGTTGATGGTTTGTATCCCTATTTATGGTACTCACCCGAGGCCAACTGGACGACTTATTCATTTGGTGGATTTTGCAGTATGCAAATGGCAAACATCGAAGACGCTACCGACCTTTCGGATGGCGCTCGTAACGATGCCGGCCCCCGTGCAACAATGAACATTGGAAGTTGGTTGATAGGGCAAGGTGCTCAGTCCGAAGTTTTATGGCCATGGGAAGGCTCTTATAAAGCCATTCGAATTTGTAACCGAATTCTCGATCATGTCGATATTATTGATGGCTTGACCCAAACCGAAAGAGATGAAATAAAAGGACAAGCACTATTTTTCAGAGCTTTTTTCCATTTCCAATTGGTAAAGCGCTATGGACAAGTTCCGTATGTGAAAAAAGCTTTTAATACATCCGACGATATGGACTTGCCTCGCGATTCCTATGAAGACTGTATTCAATGGATTTGCGACGACTATAATGAAGCTTCTGATTTACTACCATTAAACTTTCCAGCGTCAGAACTGGGCCGACCTGAAAAAGGTGCCGCGCTTGCAATGAAAGCACGTGCTTTATTGTATGCTGCCAGCCCCTTAAACAATGAGTCGAACGATAAAAATAAATGGGGGAAAGCGGCACAGGCAGCCTATGATGTGATAGCACTTGATCGTTATGCATTGGTTCCACAAGAAAGGTATATGGAACTTTTCTATGGAAAACCTTCTACCGAAGAATCCATTTTTTTACGTAATGGTGGTCCTGGAGGATTTGGTGGAAGTGAATTTTCATTACCTGGTTGGGGATCGTTCGATTCAGGCGTTGGTGCTCGTCCTTGGTCAAGTGAGTGGGGTTCTACTCCTTGTCCAACACAAAATCTGATGGACATGTACGAAATGAGTAATGGTCAGAAAATTATCAACGATTATGAAAACTACGATGGTGTAAACCCCGATTTCAATACAGCAGCAGGTTATTCCGATGCCGATATGTACAACAATCGTGATCCTCGCATGAAGCTTACCTTTTTATTGAATGGTGAACCATGGTTGGATGCAACTAATGGTATTGAACTCTTTTTCAATGAAAACGGATCTCCTGGACAGCACATAGATGAAGGTGTTAACTGGACGCGTACCGGTTATTTAGAAAAGAAATTCTGGGATCCGGCTTTAAGCCCTACCACAGGAACTACCTATATGAACTGGAGTTTTATCCGATATACCGATGTAATTATGATTTATGCTGAAGCCATGAATGAAGCTTTTGGCCCCGATAACGACGGACTAGGTAACGGACTGACGGCCCGAATGGCGGTAAATCAAATTCGAAACCGTGTTGGGCATGTCGATGTGATTGCTTCCAATCAAGAGGAATTACGTGAACGTATCCGAAACGAACGTGCCATTGAATTTGCTTACGAAGGACAGCGTTGGTACGATGTTATCCGATGGAAAAAAGGTGTAGAGTACTTTAATAAACCAGTATATGGCATACGCACTACCAAACTGACTGATGGTACATTCAAACTCGAACGCAAAAAAATACAAGACAGGGTATTCAAAGAATACATGCATCGTTATCCCATTCCACAGGATGAGTTAAACAAGAGTTTCAATTTAGAAAACAATCCAGGCTGGAGTGCTGAAGTGCAGTAAGTAAGTGGGTTTAAAAGTTAATACCAGAGAAAATAATAACTATGGAAAAAATAGATAAATCAATTCTTAAAATAACAGTTGCCTTGCTCTTGATCACTTTTGGTTCCTCCGCTTTTGCACAGGAAGTAAAAGCGCCTCAGCAGGAAACAATAATTCAGGATAATCATGGTCAGAAGACCATTTTAGATTCCTTATCGGAAAAAGTAAACATTGCTTTTACTTCGATGCAAAAAAAAGATATGAGTTCATCGGTTTCAACCGTTAAGGGTGAAGAACTGGAGAAAAGCATTCATCCGAATTTGCAAAATGCTTTTATTGGGCGTTTAAGTGGACTCTCCATTTTCACCTCAAATTACGAACCAGGAAACAGTGGCTATGAGGCATATGTTCGTGGTTTAAAATCAACTGAATCGAATGCTCCACTTATCCTTGTCGATCAGGTTGAACGAGATTTATCTCAATTAAGTGCAAATGAAGTTGAATCGGTAAGCGTACTGAAAGATGCAGCAGCATTAGCCCTGTATGGTAGTCGTGGAGCCAATGGAGTGATTTTGGTAACTACCAAACGTGGTAAAGTAGCACCTCGCTTAGTGACTGTTGATGCCAGCACTTCCTTACAGGAAACAGTTGGACTTCGCAAGTATCTGAATGCTTACGACTTTGTTTCATTGTACAACAAAGCCTGGGAGCTTGATGGAAAAACAAGTGCATTTTATTCACCTGAAGTGGTGGAAGGCTATAAAAACACGGTTGAAAACAACAGCAATGCCAATCCATACCTATATCCCAACAACAATTACATCGATGAATTTATCAACAAATACTCCTATCAAAAGAAAGTTGATGTGTCTATGTCGGGTGGAAATAAAGATGCTCGCTATTTTGCATTGGTCAGTTATTTGAAACAGGATGGAGTTTTCAAATATGGCGATGTGAACAAGGATTATAGTTCAAATACGAACTATCAACGTTTTAATTTTAGGTCAAATATCGATATCAACATTTCTTCAATGGCCTCAGCTTTTCTCGACATGGCCGGAAGAATTGAGGTGAGACATTACCCCGGGCGCAGTGCAGGCGATATTTTTAATTCACTTACTACTACACCATCAAATGCCTATCCTATTTTTAATGAAGATGGTTCATTGGGTGGAACTACATCATTCCAAAATAATCCATACGGTTTAATTACACAAAGTGGTTTTACTGAAACGATGCGCCGGCTTTTTGATGCCACTGTTGGTTTTAAATTGGATTTTACACAATGGGTTAACGGCTTAACATTTACTGCACGCTCTGGATTCGACTTTAATAACTTTAAAAACAGAGGGCTTCAGAAAAACTTTATGGTTTTTCAGTATACTCCTGCTACCGAAAGTTACGAAGAATACGGCGACAAAGACTATTCTACTTTTGGAAGTACAATAACTGATCAGGTTTATTACAATCAAATGTTTGGACATGCTCAATTCGATTACCACCGTGTTTTCAACGATGTGCATAACATTACTGCTTTAGCTCTTTTCGATGTTAACAAGCGGGTGATTCCGGGAAACATTCCTTCGTTTAAAAATGTAACATTTGGAGCTCAGGTGAATTACAATTATGCGCACAAGTATTTCCTTGAATTAATTGCCTCAACCACTGCCAATGAAGCTTACATGAGAGGGAGTCGTTTTGGATTTTACCCCGCTGCTGCCTTGGGATGGACAATTACTGAAGAAGATTTTCTAAAAAACAATCCAAGTATTGATTATTTAAAATTAAGAACCTCGTTTGGATTAAGCGGATCAGATCGTCCTTATGGAACAGATTCTGATGGTCGTTTTTTGTACTTCGATGAATGGTCTGGAGGGGATGGTTATTCTTTTGGAAATCCACAGGATTATATAGGAGGATCAATACAGTCGGCAGTTGGCAACCCAAAACTTAGAGGCGAAAAAGCGGCAAAATTCAATTTAGGAATCGACGGTGAATTAATGAACAAGCAGCTTTATTTTACCACCGATTTGTATTACGAAAAGCGATCGGGCATTTGGGTGATGCGTGATGCCTGGGTCCCTGCCACCTATGGTGCATCACAACCACTCGAAAATGGTGGATTAACTGAAAGTAAGGGATGGGAACTTACGCTTGGGACAAAGAAAACAAGCGGCAACTTTACCTATGATGTAAGATTGATGGCAGACTATTCGAAATCGAAAATATTAGATATGCAGGAAGCACCCAAACTATGGGACTATCAATATTCGGATGGTAAACAAATTAGAGAGATTTGGACGCTTCAATCGCAAGGTTTCTTTGCCGATGATGCTGACATTGCAGAACATGCCACACAAACATTTGGAGCTGTTCTCCCTGGTGATCTGAAATATACCGATTACAACGAAGATGGTGTTGTTGATGAGAATGATAAAAGTGCCTCAGGCAAAAATTCATTCCCAAGCTGGGTGTTTTCACTGAACACCGACATCAGCTATAAGCAGTTCGATTTTTCTATGTTATGGCAAGGTGTATCCGATCAATACGGTTACGATCCGATGTATGAAATACCATTCCTTAACAAAAATGCTTCTGAAAATGCATTTGATGCATGGACTCCTGAAACAGCATCAACTGCAAAATATCCGAGATTAACCACGAAAAACTTTACCAACAATACTCAAGGTTCCGATTTTTGGTTCGTTAATAATTCATATGTGCGGTTAAAAAACATTGAGTTAGGATATTCGGTTTCCAATGCAAAATTAAAAGAAGCAGGTTTTGAAAGTATTCGATTATTTATAAATGGATACAATGTTCTAACCTTATCCCACAATAGTTTTGATCCGGAGTATCCTACTGCAGGTATTTGGCAATACCCGGCATCCCGCGTTTTCAGTGCAGGATTGAACATTACCTTTTAACCGATAAATTTTGAAAAATGAAAAACATTAAAAATATAAGCTTACTGATAATTGCCTTGCTTCTTTTTGGAGCTTGTAATGATTTTCTCGATCCTGAACCCGATGGACGACGTGATGAAGCATTGGTATTTTCGGAATACTCGTATGCACTAGGCTTTTTTGCCAACATTTACAATGATTTGCCCTATGGATTTCACTCTGTAGATGGAGCCATGGAAGCTTGCATGACCGATGATTCTGAACACTCCGATCAATTAGCTGGTGTCCAAAATTACAACAATGGTAGTTGGAATAAACAATCATTTAGCGATTCCTGGCTTTTTTCCAAGTACTATACTTCACTTAGAAAGCTTGCCGTTTTTCTAGACAATGTTGATGAGGCTAAGTTTATCGATCCAAATACATTTAACCGTTCGCCTGAACAAAACATGGTTTATCAGGAACGTTTTAAAGCCGAAGCCTACTTTTTACGAGCCTTCTTTTATTTTGAAATGGTAAAGCGATTTGGTGGCGTGCCCATTGTACCTGAAACACGTTTGGAAATAAACGATGAACTGAATCTTCCACGAAATTCTTTTGAGGAATGTGTTGAATACATTGTTTCTAATTGTGATTTGGCTGCTCAAAACTTACCGGTTAAAGATGAAGTTGCCACTTGGATTGGTCATGCCACAAAAGCATCGGCACTGGCGTTAAAATCAAGAATATTATTATACGCTGCAAGTCCCTTAAACAATCCATCGAACGATACAGAGAAATGGGTAAGAGCAGCTAAGGCTGCCAAAGCGGTGATCGACCTTCCCGGTTATGGATTAGTTAGCGGCAATGAGATTAGGACTACAGAAATGTATGAGATATGGAATAACTTTTACAACAAAGAAGTTTTATTCGCCATGCCCTACAGTAATAACAACGACTTTGAGTTCAATAATTTTCCGGTAGGTTTTCAGAAGGGACAAGGCTTAACCAATCCTACTCAAAACCTTGTTGATGCTTTTGAAATGAGCAACGGAGAAATAATTAGTAAGTCATCACAATACGATGCTCAAAATCCCTATGAAAACCGTGATCCTAGGTTAAGCTATTTTGTTGGATACAATGGTTCTATTTACAATGACCGACCCATTGAAACCTTTATTGGTGGTTTAGATGGACTGAACAAAGACCAGAATTCAACTAAAACGGGTTATTACCTCCATAAATTTATAAATGTTAACGCAAATTTGGCTAAGAACACTCAATCGGATCGTCTCCAGTGGATACATTTCCGTTATGCCGAAATGTTGCTCAATTATGCCGAGGCCATGAATGAAGCATACGGCCCTGCAAATACAGGTGATGGCTTATCAATGAATTCATTGGAGGCAAGTAATAAAATAAGAAACAGAGTTGGAATGCCCGATTTGAGTTCAAGTTTAAACAAAGATCAACTTCGCGAAAAAATTCAAAATGAACGCAGGGTAGAACTTTGTTTTGAAGGGCATCGCGCTTGGGATGTTCGTCGTTGGAAAAAAGGAGATTTGTTTAATATTCCCATTAAGGGAATGCGAATCACCGCCAATGGATCCAACTTTACTTACGAAGTATTTGAAGTCGAATCGCGTGTTTTCGACAATTCTAAAATGTACCTGATGCCAATTCCACAAAGCGAAATTCTAAAATCGGATGCTTTGGAGCAAAATCCTAATTGGTAGTTTTGACTAGCGAATTAGGATAAATAATGAAATCTTAAATGCTTAATTAAGTATGTAAGATGATTACTTTTAAATAGAACTTAAATGAAAAACATGAAAAGAATATTTTCAATTGTCACATTTGTTATACTTTATAACCTTCAAACAATATCTGCTCAGGAGTACAATTGGACATCACTTCCGGTTGGAGGCGCAGGTTTTGTTTCTGCAGTAATAACATCTCCTCATGAGAAAGATTTAATTTATGCCCGGACCGATGTGGGAGGAGCCTACCGCTGGATTGAAGCGGACCAATCGTGGACACCTATTACCGACTGGATACCTGAGAGTAGTGCTGGATATATGGGCATTGAGAGTCTGGCCATCGACCCACAGGCACCGAACAAAGTTTACATTTATTGTGGTACCAGTTATTGGAATAATGGCAAATCGGCCATTGCATATTCCGAAGATTATGGCGAGACATGGACAGAATTGGCTAATGTCACCTCCAAGTTTCCGGCACATGGAAACGATTATGGTCGTCAATCGGGCGAGCGTTTAGTGGTTGATCCAAATTTGGGAACCACTTTATTGTGTGGGTCGCGCACTAAAGGACTATGGAAAAGTACCGATGGCGGTTCAAGCTGGAACCGAATTGGACAATCAAATTTCCCCGATAATCAGAAGATTTCTTTTGTACAGTTTGTGCCATCAAATGAAACTTCTGGAACACCAACTTCAACCCTCTATGTTGGAATACTTAACTCAGGTTCTGAAAATTTATTTGTTAGTAACGATAATGGTGAAACATGGAATTCCGTAGAAGGCCAAATAACCAACTATATGCCACACCGCTGTTTACTTTCAAACGGAAAACTTTACATTGCCTATAGCGACTCTGAAGGACCTGGTACCAGCGGTAATGGTGCTGTATACAAACTCAATTTATCAACAAAAGAATGGAGCGACATAAGTCCTTTGACAGCTTCATTTGGCGATATCTCAGTCGACACTCAAAACCCTGACCATTTAATGTGCGTAACAATGGGACTTTGGTGGCAACAGAACTGGATTACCGGTACATCAACCTGGGGTGATCAGATTTTCCTGAGTACCGATGATGGTGCCACTTGGAAAAATCTATTTCCCAATAGTTGCACTTTCAATGAGCCAGATATAAAATGGGTGCAAAAAAGTTCTCAACTTCACTGGGCCGGATCGGCCAAAATTGATCCATTCAATGCCAACCGTGCCTTCATCACTTCAGGAAATGGCATTTATACCACCAGTAATCTTTGGGATTCTAAACCAATCTGGCGGATGGCTTTAAAAGGCCTTGAAGAAACAGTTCCGCTTGAACTCGCCAGTGTTCCGGGAGCTCCATTGGCTACCGCTATTGGTGATTATGATGGATTTATTTATCACGACATTACAAAATATTATGCTCGCCATACGCCATCGATGGGAACTACAAGCTGCATTGCCATTGCAGGAAAAGCACCTGAAAAAATGGTTCGTGTTGGCAGTGATTCCAGTAATCCTTCAATGTATTATACCGAAAACAGCGGATCGTCATGGAAGAGTGTGAAACAGCCAACTTCGAATGCAAACAAAGGCTGGTGCACAATTAGCGCAGATGGCAACATCATACTATGGACACCTTCAGGATCGAAACCTTATTATACGACTGATGGTGGCCAGTCATGGTCGTTATTACCTGGAGTAACAAGAAACAACGTACCTGTTTTTGCCGATTTTAAGAAAGAAGAAGTTTTTTATTTGCAAATCAACAACAAACTTAGAACCTACGTATTCGATAAAGAAACTGCATCGTTTAGTTATACCGAAATTGCGCTTAGTAGCGGAGCTTACCGTTTAACAGTAGTTCCGGGAATTGCCGGTGAAATATGGGTTGCGCGAGGCTCTGCAGGGTTAATGAGAGTTAGTGAGGCAAATACCCTCTCGCCTACAACAAATAATTTGAAATTAAGTAGGGTTACCTGTGTCGGCGTTGGAAAAGCTCGCCCAGGTAGAACTTATCCGTCCCTTTATATTTGGGGAAAGCCAACAGCGTCTGATCCAATTGGACTTTATCTTTCGGATGACGAAGGGGAAAACTGGGTAAGAATTAACGACGACCAACACCAATTTGGTGGCCCTGGAAATGCACAATTCGTTAAAGGCGACATGAATGTTTATGGACGCGTTTACATGAGTACCGTTGGGCGTGGCGTTATTGTTGGAGAAATGATTAACGCTCCGGTTTCCAAAAAAAAAGAGTTGAATAAGCAAACAATTCTAACGAAAGGAAACGTCTTTCAACATCAACTTGAACTTTTTACGAATAAAGAATATCATTATTCAATTTATACCCTCAATGGAAGAAAAGTTGAAGAAGGAAAATTGAATGGCACAACTTCAATTGGGCAGAATGCTCCATATGGAATGCTAATTCTTGAGCTTAATTCAAACGAAAACACTTGGGTTGAACGTATTATTAAGAAGACATACTAACTATTTTTTCATTTGTATTTACCATTTAAATTGAAAATATATGGATTTAAATAGCACTACAAAAAATTGAAAAGTTTGATTCGTTTCAAGTATTAAATATTAAATTGCCGTGAATCAGTCTTCTATTTTCAAAATAACAGTTGAAACTATTGATTAAGCAGTTTTACATAGGGCTCTTTTTTCTCTTGACCTTGGTTACCCTTTCAAGGGCGCAATCGAACGACTTTAAATTTCGTAATTTTGATACTTCGCATGGATTATCCGATAATCAAGTAAATTACATTTTTGAAGATCGAAGAGGGAAAATATGGGTAAGTACATTGTCGGGATTAAATCAATTCGATGGCTTTCGCTTTAAGGAAATCAGGGGCGCGAACAACAATGATTTTGGCGCTACATCAAATATAGAGCGAATTTACGAAGACAACAATGGCATTCTATGGCTGAGACTGTATAACAATCGCTGTGTTTTCTACAATCCCGAAAATGACACCTTCAGTCAGGATCATGAATTATACCATAAGAACATATATGTCGATAAACTGAACATTTCGGGAATCGTAATGGATATTGATTCCAATCTTTGGTTAAGCAATAATGGAACCGGATTGTACAAATATAATGTAGATAAAGACTTGTTCACTCAGTACCTCAATGATTCACTCAGCAATCAAAGTATTTCATCAAATCGAATTACTTCCCTTTCAACAAATTCAAAAGGGAACATTGTTTTGGTGAATAATTTGGGAATCATTGAAGAAATTAATCGTGAAAATGGCCAAGTCCTTCATCGCATTAATGTTGCGAATATTCAGTTAAAAAGTGAGAATAATTTTTTCTACCTGTTTGTCGATAATGATGATGATTATTGGGTGTATGCTAATTCACCCATCGGACTGTTTTATTGTTCGTCCACAGACGACACACAAATTCATTTTACTTCCTCTTCGCAAAAACACAAAATCAGCAATGATATAGTAAGAGGATTAATACAGAACAACGATGGTAAAATTTGGGCAGGCAGTGATCATGGAGGACTCAATATTATATCAAAAACAGATTTTTCCACTTTTGTGATTCAGGAAAACGAAGGAGTTGAGAATTCCTTGAGCAACAATTCAATAACTGCATTAAAAAAAGATGCAACAGGTGGAATTTGGGTTGGAACTTTTAAAGAAGGATTGAATTATTATCATCCACTGTTATACCAATTTGGACTGATCAAAAAAAATCCATACGATCCAAATTCATTACAAGCAAATGACATCTCTTGTTTTGCAGAGGATAAGAAAGGAAACTTATGGATTGGCACCAATGAAAAAGGACTGATTTATTATGATCGTAAACTTGAAAAATATAGCCAATATAGCCATTCGAGTGATCATCCAAATAGTTTATCCAATAACGTGGTCATAACTATTCTATCCGACTCGAAAGACAGACTTTGGATTGGAACGTACCAGGGTGGTTTAGACCTTTATGATGGCAATAAATTTCAAAATTTCAAGAATAACCCCGATGATATTTCTACCATAGCAAACAATGTGGTTTGGAAAGTTTTTGAAGATTCAAAGGGCAGAATTTGGATTGGCACATTAGGCGATGGACTTGATTTATATGATCCAGATCAAAATAGGTTTACCCATTACAAAGGTGGCTTATTCAACTCAGTTCGAACCAACTATATACAGCAAATTTACGAGACTAAAAATGGGGATATTTGGGTTGGAACAACCGAAGGAATTGATATTTTAGAATCGAATACCAGTCGCTTTGTGCCCTTCCCTGATCCCGACAAACCCTATTTACTGACTGACTATGTGGTGACCTCTATTACAGAAGATTCCCGTGGTTGGATTTGGATTGGAACTCGTCAGGGGTTAAACTGTTACGATCCTATTTCTGATTCCTTGCGAACATTTTATGTAGAGGATGGCCTTCCCGATCACATTATTGC